>CAYUUJ010000155.1:0-5723 GCA_964447845.1 uncultured Anaerolineaceae bacterium | reverse complement strand
CGGGGAAACCGCTGGCATTTGGCGAATATCGCGACCTGCCATTCATTGGTCTGCCCGGGAATCCTGTTTCGGCATTTGTGGGCTTCGAAGTTTTTGTGCGGCCCGTGCTCGGGCGGCTGAGCGGCCGAAGCGCGGCGGACAGGCCCAAGGTCCGCGTGAGACTCGGCGAAGCCGTCGAATCAGACGGGCGCGAAACCTATCTGCGGGCCGAGGTCCGCGAAGTAAACGGCGTCCTGACCGCCTTTCTGAGCGGTCATCAAGGATCCGCGAACCTGCCCTCACTTGCGAAGGCAAATGCTTTACTTATTATTCCCGCTGGGGTAAAATCTGCGCCTGCTGACCGGGAAATAGACGCCTGGATGCTGTGAGGGATACTTGGACAAAGCGATCTACCGACTTTCAATCGCATTCACCGTGATCGGCTTATTGGTCTCAATTTATATGACGATCTATAAATTGACCGATGACAACTCGATGTGTTTGGGGAGCGGTGATTGTTCGATCGTGAACGCCAGCCAGTATTCCGAAGTGAGAGACATTCCGGTTGCTGTGATCGGCATGGCCGGGTATGCAGCGATCCTGGCTTTATTATTTCTGGAACGCCGCTCTGATTTCTTAAAAGAGAACGCCACGCTGTTGATATTTGGACTGTCGCTGACGGGATTTCTTTTCACCGTGTATTTGATCTATGTGGAGATCTATCTCATCAAAGCCTTTTGCCCCTTCTGCATCACCTCGCAAGTCGCCATGACGCTGATCTTTATCCTGTCCATTATCCGGCTGGTGCGCCAGCCTTCATTAAACTAGGAGGAGCGAGCGATGCCCCGCATTAAGTGCCACTATGTGGATTGTGTTTTTCTCGACGATGGCTACTGCAGCGCCGCAGCCATTGAGTTGGACCCCGATACCGGCTGCGCCACGTATTCCCCTTCCGAGGACGCCGGCGCGGAAGAGGAATGGGATGAGGATGACGTCGAAGAATGGGATGAGGATGACGCTGAAGAGGAAGATGAAGAATGGGCGGACGATGAGGACGAATTCTAGATAGGATCTTCGCTAAATTTAACGATCAAATCAAAAGGCCTTCTCAAAAAGAGAGGGCCTTTCTTGTTTTCAACTTATTGCCTTTAGCGAAGCAAGAGCCGGCTCAAGGTGCCTGGTTAGTTGTTCTTATAGGCTTCGGGATTCTTGATCGCACAGGCAGTCAAACCGACCTGGAAATCCTCAGAAGCGCCTTCCGCGCTCACCCGCAGAGTGAATGCATACGACTGCGGTCCACGGCAGGCAACAACCTGTTTGCCCCGAAAAATACCGGCGACGGTGCAAACATACTCGTTAGAGTTGCTCGAACCAGGCTCGGAGGTGGGCGCGATGCCTTTCGGCGCGACGACTTCAAAGCTCGCGTTTTCAGGCAGGGCCAATAGCGTATACGGGATCTTCTTTACGCAGAAACGATCCCATTCCTTGACGACCGAAGCGGTCGGATCATCCTACATGAACAATTAATACAACGCCTATTTCCCCCATCCACGAGGGTTTTTGTTATTGAATCATTTGGTACAGCAATACACCTGCAGCTACCGCCAGATTCAATGAGCTGGCCCGCCCGCGCATGGGCAGAGAAATGCTGATATCACATGCAGCTATATATTCAGGGGATAACCCCTTCTGCTCACTGCCCAGGACAAGGATCCAGGGCACGCGCGGAGTGGTCGAACGAAAATCCGTTTTTGCATGGGCGGATGCGCCTACCAGTTGCAACCCGTCACGCCGGGCAAATTCGATCAGGGTCTGAAAGCTTGTCTCGATGATGGGTTTCCAGAATAACGCACCCATGCTGGCCCGGACTGCGGTTGGATGAAATGGATCAACTCCGCCATCCACGAGGAACAGCACGTCCGCGCCAACAGCATCCGTGGTCCGCAGGATGGCACCGACGTTGCCCGGGTCCTGTGCTGAAACAAGTGCGACCCCCTGTTGGAATGAACGGAGATCTTCCAGAGCAGTTCGCTTCTGCTGGACAATCGCCAGAATTCCTTGTGGGTTTTCCTTCTCAGTCAGAGACTCCATTACGCTCACGGAGACTGGCAGAGCTCGGAGCTGGAGACGACCTGCGCGTTCAAGGAGCTCGTTGGCAAACGTACTCGCCAAAAGATTCGGAGCGTAAAGGATCGTTTCGACTCGCCAACCTGCCTCCATCACCTCGCCTACAGGATGGATTCCCTCCACAAGAAAAAGTCCGGTTTTAACCCGGCTCTTCCCTTGACGCAGTGCCCGCGCCTGTTTGACGACTGGATTGGACGTACTGGTGATCAATTCCATTCGACTATTGGGCGACAACGATCAGCTTCCCGATCATCCCGGCTTCGAAATGTCCCTTGGTGCCGCACACGATCTGGTATTCGCCCGGTTGCGTGGGCGCTGTAAATGAGCTTGTGGTGCTCTCGCCAGGTTGAAGTTCAATTTTCCAGAAAATATTCGGGGTATCTTCCTCGTTATACTTATCACCAACCGTCGTCCCAAATTTCATGATCACAAGGTCGTGTACGACCGCCCCATTATCGGAGGCATTGACTGTGATCTCCTGACCGGCCGGCACCCTGAAAGTGTTCGGGTTGAATTGAAAATCTGTCATCGAAACATTGATCTCGGTGGAAGGGCCGCTCCCACCACAGGCAGCCAGCGCCAGCGAAGTCAGGAGAATACCGGTGAACATCCAATAGCATCTCTTCATTTTGATTCCTTTTGAATCCGATGTGTTTGATAAGCGTACAAAATTATAACAACTTTCACTCATAGAATCACCGCCTGATCTCTAATTCCGGATTTTGCAGTACACTTCTCGAAAATCAACAGGAGTAGCCGATGCCCGCATCGCAAATTCAACCTTCCGAACGTCAAGCCCGCATCCTGCTCGGACCGGGACCCAGCATGACCCACCCGCGCGTTATCCAGGCTCTGGGGATCCCAACCGTCGGTCATCTTGACCCTCAACTGTTAAAATTGTACGGCGAAGAACAAGTATTATTACGCCAGGTATTTCAGACCGGGAACGAATGGACTTTCGCCCTTTCGGGCACAGGCACATCCGGGATGGAAGCCGCGCTGGTTAACCTGATCGAGCCCGCGGACGAAGTGCTGGTCGCCATCCATGGTTACTTTGGCGAACGGCTGGCCGAGATCGCCGGCCGGGTCGGGGCACAAGTGGATCGTATCATACGCCCACTGGGAGAGATCTTCACGGTTGAAGAGATCGAAGCCGCGCTGGAAAAAAAGAAGTACAAAATATTCGCGATCGTACATGCCGAGACGTCCACAGGCGCCGAGCAATTGCATATCCGTGAGATCGCCGCAGCCGCCCACAATCACGGCGCTTTGATATTGCTGGACACTGTAACATCCCTGGGGGGTATTCAGGTCAGGATCGACGATTGGCAGATCGATGCAGCTTATTCGGCCAGCCAAAAAAACCTCGGGGCACCCTCGGGATTATCTCCGATTACGATCGGAACACGCGCACAGGAAAAAATCGAGCGTCGAAAAACACCGGTTGCCTCATTCTATCTGGACTTGAAAGCGTATGCCAATTACTGGAACGGCGCTCACGCCTATCACCACACTGCCTCCGCCCCGCTGCACTACGCGTTGATCGAGGGTTTGAGGATGCTGACTGAGGAAGGGCTCGACCCGGCGATCGCACGCTTCCGCGCTAACTCACAATTATTGTGGGATGGGCTGGTGGGCCTGGGAGTGCCGCCTTTCATACCGCTCGAGTATCGTCTTCCCCCGCTGACGACAGCCCGGGTCCCGGCCGGAATCGATCCACATGCGGTCCGCGCCAGGCTGCTTGAAGAATATAACATCGAGATCGCCGCCGGTTTTGGTTCATTGAAGGACCAGGTTTGGCGCATTGGCCTGATGGGGTATTCCAGTCGGGAGGAAAACATTTCCCTGCTCCTGGACGCGCTGTCCAAATTATTAGGCAAGTAGATACCTTTTTGTAGGGTGCTTCATTGATCGATCCATTGACTATATTCATCGTATTCAGCGCGGCGTTTATGCTTTATCGAAAAATTAATCCAACCTGGCTGATCGTGGCAGAGGGTCTGGCCGGTTTGTTGAGAGCTCTGGTAATCGGGTAGAATCTCCGCATGCGCTTTCATAAACTTGCGCTGGTGGCGCTGCTCCTGCTGAGCGCCTGCAGTTCCAGCTGCATTTCGCAGACCGTTACAATTCTCGACGGTGCTCAAATCCACACGCATCAAAACGATAGCCGGAATCCGCTCGACTTGTTGCTGCAAGCCGGTGTGATCCTGGGCCCGAACGATGCTGTGCTGCTCAACGGGACGCGCATTCCGCTCGATCAACCCGCCCCGAAAACGGACTCTGTGATCCTGGAAATTCGCCGCGCTGTGACCTTGACCGTGGACTCGCCCGACGGTCAGCTCAAGATCCAAAGCGCGGCGCGTACCATCGGCGAAGCCCTGTCCGAAGCTGGGTTCACATTACATACCAGTGACCACATTGAGCCAACGCCTGAGATGTTGATCAACGGACCGATCACCGTAAAATATTCACCCGCGCGGAATCTGGATATTAATGTGAGCGGTAAACTCATCCGGACGCGAACTTCTGCCGGAACGATCGGCGAGGCGCTGGCAGAAACCGGCATGCCACTCCTGGGTCTGGATTACAGCCTGCCGGCGGAGAATGAGCCACTACCTGCGGATGGACAGGTCCGCGTTGTCCAGGTCCGCGAGTCGGTCGTATTCTCTCAAAAACCGATCGCCTTCGAAAGCGAATTTCTGGCTTCAGCAGAAGTGGAGCTCGACCAACAGCAAGTCCTGCAACCCGGGCAGCCTGGGCTTTCGGTCAGCCGGGTTCGCATCCGTTATGAAGACGGCCAGGAAGTTGCGCGAGAGAGCGAGTCTGAGACCACGGTCCGCCCACCGCAAAAACGCATCGTCGGTTACGGTACCCAGGTTGTCACCAAGACTGCCGTGGTGGATGGCGTCACCCTCGAATATTGGCGTGCGGTGCAAATGTTTGCCACGTCCTACTCACCCTGCCGATCTGCAGCAGACCGCTGTTATCCCGGCACTTCAAGCGGCAAGCCAGTCAAAAAAGGCGTGGTCGCGTTCGTCCAGCGTTGGTATATTTACATGCAAGGCCAACCCGTTTATATACCGGGTTACGGACATGCGACCGTCGAAGATGTTGGTGGCGGGATCCCCGGCCGTTATTGGATCGATCTTGGTTACAGCGACGCGGATTATGAATCATGGGGACAATGGGTGACCGTGTATTTCCTCACTCCCGTACCACAGAACATTATCTATGTGTTGGAATAATAAAAACGAAACTACCTGACCTATGCATTCAATTTCCCTTGAATGTGATTCGAATATATACCGAGTCCAGATAACTTCTAACAAGAAAATGAAACCTACAGACAGGACCTAATGGAACGAAAAAATCGGGTCTTTCTTTACCTATTCTCCGCCATCGTTATATTAATCTGTTGCAGTTTACCGATCGTCGTGCTGTTGGGCGGCCGGGTATTGTCCGCCCTGGCTCAAATCGCATTTCCGACCAACACCCCAATCCCGGCTCTGGCAACCCAAACACCCATGGCAAGCGAGACGCCGGCTGCTGTAGGCGTCTGCGGCGGGCCACCGGCGATGTTCATCTTGTTGATCGGCTCCGACTCCCGAGCCGACAGT
>CAYUUJ010000154.1:0-5738 GCA_964447845.1 uncultured Anaerolineaceae bacterium | reverse complement strand
GAAAGGAGTTCTATTATGAAAAACCATATTTGGATCGCCGGTTTGCTGCTTGTAACGGCTATATTGGCATGTACGAGTGCGACGGCGACAACCGCTACACCATCCGTCCCTGTAGCCTACCCGAAAAGTGAGCCGGTCAACTGCCGCGTTGGACCGGGCACTACCTGGGACGTCAGTGGAGCGTTATTGGTAAATCAAACTGCTGTCATTCAAGGCAGGAATGCTGATTCTTCCTGGTGGTATGTGCAGTCGCCCACCAATCCTGCAGCATCCTGCTGGGTGGCGGCCAGCGCGACGAATACCTCGGGCAACCTGGCAGGGGTGGCCGTGGTCGCCGACCCGGTTGCATCCGTAACGAGCGTGGGCGTGGAGGTCAATCCGCAGAATATCACCCTGCCGGGTTGTCTCGGCCCGGTGCAGCCTGTTGAGATCACAGGCAGTATCAGTGTGAACGGTCCGTTGAGCGTGCAATATCGTTTTGAAACCGAGCAAGGCGGACAGATGGCCACACAAACGATCGATTTCGAAGAATTTGGTACGCAGACGATCAATATAGATTTCACTCCCACTCCGGAGGAGGGCGATTTCTGGATCCGGCTGGTGATCATTACACCCGGGGGCCAGTCGACTGAAACGGAATACCACATAGATTGCACGTAAGTTCTGCAGATCAACCCGATCCGCCAATTGTTGTAGCGACTTCGATTACAATCGAAGTCGCTGCGTTTAAGCAGTATTAATAACCCACCAAGATGTGTCATTCTGAGTGAGCCCTACTGGGCGAGCGAAGAATCTCCTCCTGGCTCCAAAGAGATCCTTCGGTCGCGGAGAACGCTCCTTCACTTCGTGACACGATATTTTTCCAGCAGGCAGTTTAAACTTCTCAAAGAAATTGGATAGATTTAATGATCAAAAACTTCTCCGGTAAATTCTGGCCGTTCACATTTTATCTGCTCTTCTTCGGAGGCGCGGCGGCCATCTTCAATTTCCTGGCCCTGTTCTTTCAAAGCAAGGGAATGCCCGGCAGCCAGATCGGCGTGTTGATGGGCGCCTCCTCATTGGTGGGTTTGTTCGCCGGCCCATTGTGGAGCGGACTGGCGGATGCCACGCAACGGCACCGCCTGATCCTCTCGATCGCAATCCTTGGGAATTTGACCGCCGTATTCTTTTATCCATTCCAAAGTGTGTTCCTGGGCTTCCTGACCCTGGTGATATTGCAAGCGGTCTTCGGCGGACCCATCATCTCGATGGTGGACAACGCCTCCATGACCATGCTGGGGGACGAACGAGAGATGTACGGGCGCGTGCGCCTGGGCGGGACGATCGGCTGGGGAGTGATGGCGGCGCTCATGGGCGTGGTGGTCGAGCGTTATGGATTGCGCTGGAATTTTTTGGTCTATAGTGGATTGTTCCTGCTGGCATTGCTGGTCGCGCAGAAACTGCGCTTCAGTCACCTGGTCAGCGGGCGATCGTTTTTTGGCGGCATGCGCGAGCTGCTGACAGATCGCAAGTGGATCGTCTTCCTGTTGATCGTGTTCATCGCGGGCAGCGGAAACGCGGCGATCAGCGCCTACCTCTTCCTGTACCTGAAGGAGATCGGCGCCAGCCCCACCTTGATGGGCCTGGCGATCACCATCGCCACCGTGGCTGAGTTCCCAGCCTTGTTCTTTGCCAATCGTCTGATGAAACGCCTGGGCCCGCGCGGACTGTTGACCCTCGGGCTGGTGGCGACCGCCGTTCGGTGTCTGTTGTACGGCGTGATCGGTGTGCCGTGGATGGCGTTGACCGTCCAGCTGTTGCAAGCCGTCACATTCCCGATCCTGCTGGTGGCGGGCGTCTCTTATGCGGACTTGAACGCGCCGCCCGGGATGGGTGCAACAGCCCAGAGCATTTTCAGCAGCGCTTTTATGGGTGTGGGTTTCGCGGCCGGCGGTTTTTTCGGCGGCGTGATGATCGAGTACCTCGGAATACAGCAGATGTTTCTCGTGTTCGGAGGCTTGATCCTGCTGGCGGCTTTGATCTTCGGGGTCGCCCAGCGCATGCGGGAGCCGGTGGTGGTGAGGGAGCAGGAATTAGGGGTTGGGGAGTAGGAATTAGGGATTGGGGATTGGGGATTAGGAATTAGAGAGTAGGAATCAGGTAATCAGACCATCAAAGTTATAATTTGAGCCGGCAACTGTATCCAGGATGTGGTTAAGAAAAGCCGCCCGCGTTCCGTAGGGGCGACCGGCCCGGTCGCCCGCGCCTGGGCGGTGCATTGTCTTATTAATTCGGAGATTGCCACGTCGGGCCTTCGGCCCTCCTCGCAATGACATTTGATCGCAACAGCATTTAATCGGAGAGATATTCATGAATAACATCGCATCACCGGCCAATGACGGCCAGGCCCCGGCCAGGCGCTTCGGCGTGTTGGTGGCTGTCGTTGTCATCCTGTTCTTCTGCGCCTGCGCCATCGGTGTGTGGGCGCTATTCAACAAAAGCAGCATCGAGATCCTGAAGACCAGCTTTTATATGCAATCCAACGGCGTGAAGACCACCGGGACGATCGTGCAGATGGAAAAACACTCCAGCCGCAGACCGGGTTCCGGGCCGGTGTTCAAGTTCATCGTGGATTACGAGGTGGACGGGCAGACTTATACATTCAAGAGTATTACAGCCTACGGAGCGCTGGACACGCACGTCGTGGGGGATTCGATCCCGGTCATCTATGACCCTGCAGCTCCAAGCATCGCCCAGATCGATACATTTACAGAACGCTGGGTATTTCTGTTGGATTTTATTCCCTGATCCAGGGACCATATTTCCTGTATCCCCGCTGCGCGAAGCAGAGCAGGATAATGAAATGAATCATTACCAACGGATACTAATAACAGGTGGTTCGGGATTTGTCGGTACCAACCTGGTTGATTTCTACTTAGAGCAGGGTCTGGAAGTCTGCAACTTAGACATCGCCCCACCCCGCAACCCCGAGCACAGGAAGTATTGGATTGAAGTGGACCTGCGAGAAAGGGATCTTCTGATCGATGAGATTCGCAAATATCGCCCTGATGTAATCCTGCATTGCGCTGCCCGGACCGATCTCAACGAGCGGCGAAACCTGGATGGTTACAGCGCCAATATTGATGGGATCTGCCACTTGATTGATGCCATCCGGGCGGTGGCAGGCATCAAAAGGGCGATTTTCTTCTCAAGCCAGCTCGTCTGCAGCTTGGGATACCAGCCTCTGAATGATGATGATTACCGCCCGTCAACCCTTTACGGACGCAGCAAGGTTATTGGGGAGAAAATTATTAAGGCGGCCTCCGAGGTTGGTGCGATCTGGACAATTGTGCGGCCAACTTCGCTGTGGGGGCCATGGTTCGATATTCCTTACCGAACATTTTTCTCGATTATTAATCGGGGTTTGTACATCCATCCGGATGGAGTTCGCACACTTAAACAATGGGGCTTTGTGGGGAACACTGTCTTTCAGATACAACGCCTTCTGGAAGCTCCGGAACAATCCGTGCATAAGAAAACCTTTTATCTGGCGGACTATGATCCTGTTGAGCTGAGTGTTGTTGCCGACAAAGTGCAGGTAGCCCTGGGCGCTCGCGAGATTCGCAGTGTGCCAGTCGTATTGCTCCGTTCCATGGCAGCCATAGGGGATGCACTCCAGGTGTTGGGCTGGCAAAAGGCGCCTTTGACGCGCTTCCGATTGAACAACATCCTTACGGATGAGGTTCAAGACCTGGAACCGTTGCGCCAGGTGGTTGGGCCGCTGCCTTTTAGCCTGGACGACGGAGTGCGAGCTACAGCAGAATGGATGAAAGAACGGGGAGTGCTTTGAAAATAGCCCTGATAGATACTAGTCACGTCTGCTGCGAACAGAGGCGGCCGACCCGCTCAGTTATACTGGAAGGATGACCGTGATTTTCAGGAGGCTCGCATGACGGAAATAAAAATGCCGGCTGCCATGGCCGAATTAAGGCCGGGCCTGGGCGAGATCGTCAGCCTGGGCCAGGAACAGGCGCCCTATTTTGCGGCGTTGTTATCCTCCAGGCATGGACTGCGCATCGTGATCGATAATCGCGAGCAGCACGTGAACGAACTCACGCCTTCGGCCGGGACGGTGCTCTCCGCCTTCGATGGCGCCACGATCCACGAGCGAGCCATCGGAGGCTTTGACCGCGCCGAGGTTGGACGCGCGGCCCGCGAACTTGTGCAGGGCGTCAAATTCGAAAAATATACAGCGCCGGTTGAGACCGAACGGCGCGGCGACTTTGCCACGTCCATGCAGGTCGATCCGCTGGAGCTCTCGGTACAGGATAAATTAGACCGCTGCCGCGCGCTGCACCAGCGCCTCAAGTCCAGCGACGCGCGCATCGTTAACGCGCGCGTGAGCTACACCGAACAGAACGAACACTCCGTGTTCGCCAACCGCAGCGCGGACCTGGCGCAGCGCGTCCAGCGCCTCAACCTTTTCATCGTCCTGATCGTGGCCGGCCCGGACGGCGACGTGCGCTACGATTGGTATTCCAAAGCCGGCAGCCTGGGCTGGGAGGCGTTGACCTTCAGCGACGAGGAGATCCAGGGACTGGTCAAGAGCACGGTGGACCTGCTCAGCGCGGAGCGCATCGAACCCGGTGAATACAAGGTCATCACTGCTCCCGGCGTGAGCGGCACCATCTGTCATGAATCCTTCGGCCACGGCGTGGAGACCGATATGTTCCTGAAAGAACGCGCCAAGGCCGCACACTTCATCGATAAGACGGTCGGTTCATCGCTGGTCAATATCGCCGACGATCCAAGCAAGGCGGGAGGCTACGGCTCGTACTTTTTCGACGACGAAGGCCGCATGGCGACTCCGACGCAGATCGTGGAGAAAGGAATCTTCCGGCGCGGCATCACGGACCTGTATTCCGCCACCGCGCTGAAGATCCCGCGCTCGGCCAACGGCCGCCGTCAGGACTACAGCCGCAAGGCGTATGCACGCATGAGCAATACTTACTTCGAGGCGGGCACATCCAAACTCGAAGACATGCTGGCCAGCGTCGATCATGGCATCTACCTGGACAAGTGGTCGTCCGGCATGGAAGATCCGCAGGGTTGGGGCATCCAGGTCACCTGTCATTACGGTCACGAGATCAAGAACGGCAAGATCACCGAGCGCGTCTTCGCGCCGGTGGGCATCTCGGGTTATGTCCCGGACGTCTTGCAAAGCATCACCGCTGTCAGTGACAAGATGGAAATGGATGCCGGCAACTGCGGCAAAGGACATAAAGAAAATGTGCAGGTCGCTTCGGGCGGACCGCACTTGCTGTTGACCGCGAGGTTGGGCTGATGTTAAACAAAATCGTGGATGCACTCAAGAAACGCAAAGACCTGGCGGGTTGGACCGTCCGTCACATCGTCACACGCGGCTCGCAGGTGTACGCGGTACCGAAGGGGATCGAGGCGCTGCGCGCGGTGGACGGGGAGCGGTTCGCGATCGATGTCCTGAAACAGACCCAGGGTCCGGCTGGAACGGCGGGCGTGGGCAGCGGCGACGCGACCCTGCTGCCGGGCGGCGACATCCAAGCCGCGCTCGACCAGGCTACGCTCGTAGCGGGGCTGGTTTCTAATCCTGTGCACGGGCTGCCCGCGCCCGCACCTCTCCCGGACATCCCGCTGGTCGACGCGGACCTGCAAAAGGATCCGGTCGGCGTGATGCAAGCCGTGATGGAACGCATTCGTGCCGCGGCTTCCAAAGATGCGGC
>CAYUUJ010000153.1:0-5740 GCA_964447845.1 uncultured Anaerolineaceae bacterium | reverse complement strand
TAAAACACGCCGCCGGTGCGGGGACCATTCCCGACCGATACCAGAGATAAAGGTCCTGCGTATGAACCGCCGTCCCACCTGACCTGCCCCTGCCATTCGGGCCGGTCCATGATCCCCAGCAAGGCGGCCACCAGATAGCGACCCATGCCTTTGATCCATTGGATGCCTTCCTGCTTCACCGAAACATAAGGCTCCAGGCCGGCAGCGGAGTTGTTCGCAAAAAAACGTGTATTGCATTTGCATAAATCGATCAAACCAGTTTTTCCAGCCGCGATCACGCGGGCTGCAGCATTCAAATCACGTGGAATTCCCAGATGATCCGCCAGGTCATTGGCCGATCCCATGGGCAGAATCCCCAGTGGGCCAATGGGTTTATCGATGGAGCCGGCTGCGCGGGCCAGCCCGTTGACTGCATCACCGATTGTGCCATCCCCGCCTGCAACAATAATTGGCGATACCTTCTCTTTCACTGCCCGCTCGACCAGATCTGTGATCTGACCCTTATGCTCTGATACTGCCACATCAAAATTCAGACCGACATCTTTGAGTGCCGCCGCCGCTTGTGGCCAGCGGGCTTTTGCATTCCAACGATTGGAGTACGGGTTCAGAAAAACTTTGCCTGTCATCGGCCCTCCACAAGATGCTCGTGGTCAATTTTACCTGAACTCCAACTCTTGACTTGAGAGATCAGCACCGCTAAGAAAATGATCACACAGCCCATGATCTGGATCGGTAGAAGAACTTGATCCAGCACCAGCCAACCGGCGATCACGGCAAAAACCGCTTCCAGCCCAATGATCAACGCCGCGTCAGTGGGAGGGGTATGCTTTTGTCCCCACACCTGAAGCGTATATCCGACGCCGATCGAAAGCGAAGCCCGATAGGCCACTGCGCCGATCACCGGCAAAAGCGTCAAAACACGCAGATCTTCCACAAAAATACCGATCACCAGATTCAAAAATCCACTGATGAAGAAATGCCCTGCCGCGAATGAAACCGATTCATAACGGGAGGCGAATTTTCCGATCACGACGAAGTGCAGAGCCCAGAAGATCGCTCCAGCCACCTCCAGGCTATCACCCGTCTGAATCTCAAACCGGCCGGCGGTCGACAAAAAGAATGCGCCGACCGCAGCCAGCATGACCGCAAAAATATCAACCCTATGAGGTTTTTCGCGGAATCCCAACCAGAGCAGGAAAGGCGTGAAGACCGTGTACAGGCTGGTGAGAAAACCGGCATTGGCCACCTTGGTATAAAAAATACCCACCTGTTGGAAGGCTGTGGCGGCGAACAGGATCAACCCGGCAATCAACATCCATTTCCATTGACCCAAACTGATTTTCGTTTTGCGCGGAATGAATGGGATCAGGATCAGAGCTGCCAATATAAAGCTCACACCGTTGAATAGAAAAGCGATGCCATGCTGCCCGGCGATTCCCTGGGCGACGAAGGCTGTCCCCCAGATCACAGCCACCATGAATAGCAGCAGGTCAGCTTTAAGACGCATAATTGGGATACAATCTGATCAAGCTCGCCAATCATACTGCTTTTTGTCCTCAAAATATCGGTTCGTTAAGGTGATGGCGACCTTATTAGATTTTAGTTTTAATATCGGCGCGGCTTTCAGGTCCATCCGCTAATCTACGGTAATTTTCGCTAATTTAAGAAGCCGATTTGTGAAAATTCGCGAGAATTAGCGGACAATAATCCTGGCAGAAAAAAGACTCGTAACTTTTGCAGAGTTCTACTTTCAATGTATAACTTCGAGCAGATCGAGGCCGAAAAGGAAGAGTTCCGCAGTGCGGTCTTGAACGCGCGGTCCTACAAACCGCTGTATGTGAAAATCAAAGTTTTTTACGGCTGCAATCTCAAGTGTGAGATGTGCAATCACTGGCGGGATCCTCGCGAAGCTCCGGTTTCAGTGGAAAGATTCCGGGAACTCCTGAGCGAATTAGGGGCTTTGGGGACAAAGAAGATCCATTTTTCCGGGGGCGAACCCATGTTGCGACCACAAATTCCAGAGTTGGTGGAACATGCCTCCTCGCTTGCTATGCGTGTCACGATGACCACCAACGGCACATTGGTTGACAAAACCAATGCCAAACGCCTGGTGGAGGCCGGCCTGCGCGGCGTGAACATCTCCATCGATTCCCCGATCCGAAAAATGCATGAGAAGATCCGCGGCGTGCAAGGCTCATTCAAAGCTACCGCGCGCGCAGTGGAGCTTTTTCGCCGTTACAAACACAAAGGCAAATTGACGATCCGCATCAACACGGTCGTCAGCCGCACGAATTACACCACGCTCGAATCTTTGCCCGATCTGGCTCATGAACTCGGCGCGGACGGCATCAACCTGATACCGGTGGACGACCACTGCGGTGAGATCCTGTCGATGCGCAAAAAGGACATTGCCTTGTTCAATGCCGAGATCGCACCCAGGCTCGCGGAGCGTGCGCTGGCGCTCGGATTGATCGTCTCAGACGAGGAGGCGTTTCCATTCGGGCAGAGCGAGTCCGAGGTCCGGTTGGGACGCGCCGGTCGTTATGCGCTGGGTTTTTACGACAAGCATCCATGCTACGCACCATGGACTCACAGCCTGATCGATTTCAACGGCCTGGTGTATGTTTGCTGTATGACCCGCGAACGAACCTCGCCGCTGGGCGACATCAAAAAACAATCGTTTAAAGAGATTTGGGAAAGTCTGCCATACCGGCAGATGCGTTTAAAAATGCATCCGCCTGCGCTGGCGGCTTGCAGGCGGTGCGATGATTTTATCGGTGAGAACAAGAAGATCTGGGAAACGATCGGGCCGTACTGATGCTTCAGCCGGGCAAAGCCCCGCTTGGAAAAAGTTAACTCAGGTCTGAAAAAGTATCCGTGCCATCGTCATCATCGGAAATGCTTGCCCTGTTGAAGGTATCCATAAACGCGTGGATGACACCCTGCAAAATTGGTTCGAGCTGCTGATCCAGGAACATCAACGCGCAGCGTTCGATGCCCTGCACGCGTATTTTCTGACTCAGGCTGGGTTCATAGCCGCGTACGCGGGGAATTATCTCGGGCTGCCGAGCGTGGTCAGCGCGCGGGGAAACGATCTGGAACGCGCCGCATTCGATCCGGTGAGAGCGGCGCATATTTTGTTTGCGCTCCAACACGCAGATGCGGTAACAACCAATGCAAACGAATTAGCCAGGAAAGCGCGGGCATTCGTCCCGGGCTTGGACGTAACTGTCATTCCAAATGGGATCGACTCCGATCACTTCCGCCCCACGCCTCGCAATCCGATGTTGGCTGAGCAATTCGGAATAAACACGAAGAGCACAAAGGAACACGAAGATATAAAAACAATTGGATTTGTTGGCGAACTGCGAATGAAAAAGGGACTGGTTGTTCTCCTTAATGGCTACACGCAGGTGGCAATAAATTACCCCTCCTGCCTCTTGATCACAGGCGATGTGCGCTCCGGGGAAGACAAACAGTACTTCGATGACTTCCGTTCAACGAATCCGGATTCCAAAATCGTGCTCACTGGTTACGTCTCACCAGCGGACATGCCGGCGTATTATGCGCTCATGGATATTTTTGTGCATCCATCCTTGCGCGATGGACTACCCAACGCCCTGCTCGAAGCCATGGCTTGTGAGAGGGCTGTGATAGCCACACCCGTCGGAGGTATCCTGGATGTGCTGGCGGATCGCGAAAATGGTATGCTCGTTCCGGTTAACGACCCGGATGCATTGGCTCAATCCATTGCTAAAATACTGTCGGATAGGAATTTGGCACTGCAATACGGTCAAGCAGCGCGCGCCACAGTATTAAATCAGTTCACGCTTGCAGCCGAGCTGGAAGGAAATCTAAAGGTATACCGAAATTTAGGTTTGAAGGTCTGAACGGAAATCTCATTTATGGTTAACATCTGGGTTTCAAACAGCGATATACTAATCGGCATACCAGGTGCGTCATGACCGATCCATTTACCTCCACTGACACGGTCAAATCCGCTCTTTCCACCCAAAAATATATCGCTTCCGGCGAGATCGCGACCATTGTTTATCTGGCCCAAAAGCTGGGCAAACCGCTTTTAGTCGAAGGGCCCGCAGGCGTCGGTAAAACCGAACTGGCGAAAGCGATCGCGGGGGCGACGGCGCGCGAGCTCATCCGACTGCAATGTTATGAAGGGCTGGATGAATCCAAAGCCTTGTATGAGTGGGAATATTCCAAGCAACTTCTGTATACCCAATTGCTGCGCGACAAACTCAACGACACGCTCGGCAAGGCCGGCACCCTGGCCGAGGCCGCGGACCGGCTGGCGCGTGAAGAAGATGTTTTCTTTTCGACGCGTTTTCTGCTGCAACGCCCGTTACTGCGCGCCATCCTGAGCGAGCAGCCGACCGTACTGTTGATCGATGAGATCGATCGCGCCGACGCAGAGTTCGAAGCCTTTTTGCTGGAAGTACTGAGCGACTTTCAGGTTTCTGTGCCCGAACTCGGAACGCTCTCCGCCAAACATCGGCCCGTCGTGATCCTGACCTCCAACAACACGCGCGAGCTTTCCGAAGCCCTCAAACGACGTTGTTTGTATTTATTCATAGACTATCCCGATCTTGAAGCGGAGCTGGCGGTCGTGCGCTTGAAGGTGCCGGATCTGAACCCCAAACTGGCGCGTCAAGCCGTGGAATTCGTCCAGCGCTTGCGGAAGAGCGATATGCGCAAAGCGCCCTCGATCAGTGAGACCCTCGATTGGGCGAACGCGTTGGTGGCATTGAACGCCCAGAATATCGATAAAGAAACGCTGGAGGATACGCTTTCTGTGCTGCTCAAACACGAAACGGACCTGCAGAAGGCTAAACGGCAATTTATTACTTCCCCACCGCCTCCACAACCACCGCGCCAACGGCCGGATGAGTTTGGAAGATTTTCCGGGAATTAATGGCTGTACACGGATCGCACGGAGAAAGAACTTAAACACCAAGGACATTATGAGTTTGAAGGTGTTAACCGCGAAGGGCGCAAAGAACGCGCAAATGAATGAAAACTTTTCAAATTTTCACATCCACAACCATACTTGTCATGTTATTGGGAGCATGTTCCCCAACGCCGACGCGAATATCAACTGCAACCACCACATTCGCGCCTACAACCACGACCACAATCGCACCCTCCCCAACCAAAACTCCAGATCCAAATAAACCTGACGGCGCAACTGGATTTGATTCCACGATTGAGCTTTACTCAAAAGAAACCAACGGAGAGATATTATTTTGGGCTGAAAATCAATGGATGGAGCTACATACGCCCAAGGGAGAGAATAGTCTTATGAACCATGAAATTTCCGTTTATGCGGTGGATTATGATTTGACGCCATTTATTCTTCTTGTGAGCTCACAGGTGGACTGGAATCAAAATATCGAGATGGTTGATCAATCGCAAGTCTTGACGACAATAGAGTTAAAGCTATCGTCTTTTACGGCAATCTATGAACTTCAATTAGCTCGCGCATTTGGTATTGACCCAAATACTCTCGATTCATATCAAAAGGTTATTGATCTTTTCGATCGAATTAATAATGGCGAAGAAACCATTAAATTCACCGTTGGTGGCATTGAGTATGAATGGTGTCCGAAATATCAATATGAAGTCCGCCTAGTCCCTAAAGGCTCCTTGGATGGTCAAGTTCCAGGTGTTTACAACACCAATTCTCAACTTTGGACTGCAAGAGTAGAAAGTAAGAAATTGATCA
>CAYUUJ010000152.1:0-5770 GCA_964447845.1 uncultured Anaerolineaceae bacterium | reverse complement strand
AGAAGTATAAATCCCCGCCACTTCAGTGGCTTGATCGTGCGTCGAAATGGCGACCACAATACGGCGAACACCCAAATACTTGTGTAAAACGAAATCATACGGTCAGACCAGGCTACCTTCCAACCCAGTGATTCATTGCCAACAAATCCTCGTAAAATGAGTGGATTGATCGTATCCCGCCAGGCGGATTGAATTTCTGCAAGTGAGTACATGGACTTTTGCCCGAACAGAAAGAAGGAGCGCTCTGGCAATTGATGACAGAAAAGCGAGTAAATGAAATAGATTGCGTTGCCCGTCTTTGTCCATCCCAAATTCATCATCACGGGAGCCAACCATGGCAAAAAGACCCATAAGCCATAAACGACAAGGAATGTTTCAAACCAGTGGTGAGTAAGCCAACTACCAAAAGTTTGGAGAGTGTGTGGTTTTGTTTGTGCAATCATAGTAGACATATCCTAGAGTATATTCGATATATAACAAGGTCATTGAAATAAATTTACGCGTCGTAATAATAGGAACTCCTTTTATTTTAATTCCCATTCAAAGATGCGCGTGGGCGCGTCTACGTTAACAATGGTGAGGGTGAGTTTTGTCGCGCCTTCGAGAATGGACTTGTTATCCTTCATTGAAGGAAATATCAACTTGCCTTCCACGTGATGACCGCCGAGCGGTGCATCCCAGAGCGTCGCATCAACGCTGACACCTGTGTCGGTGGTAAGAGTAGATAGTGTCGCCAGATCCATACTCAATTCAATCGAATGGGTGGTTAGCACTACATCGAACTCGATTGTATCAGTCGGTGCATCCAGGTCGAGCGGTGTGATTTCGAAGACGATCGCGCCTTGTTGATCCACGCGGGTGGCCGAGTCAACCGAAGGGGAGGAAGTCTCCGTCGAAACGGGAGCAGTTTGGGGGTCAGATGGAAGCGACGGTGCAGTCGCAGAGCAGGCAGTCAAAATGAGCGTCAAAGTCAAAAAAGCGGGAACAAGAAATCGTTTCATTTTGTCTCCAATAGAACAGGTTGTAGTTTTTGCCGTTCGCGATAAAGCACAAAGAGCATGACGCCAATTCCAATCAGGTTCATGGCAAGACCAACAAGCATGAACGGGCGCTGGTAGCGGGTGAGAAAACTTGCCGCCGCGCTAAGGCCGAGGATGGGCAGAACGTCGGTCACATGATGTATACAACAGGCGATCATCGCAGTGGCGGATGTGCTTCCGCTTGCGCCCATCATTGAACCAGCGTGACCTGTAGATGTTATCGGAATAAAGAGGCGAAAGCGCAAAATAGTATACAGTGCTGCCTGAATGCCAAAGCCGACGACAATGGGTATGACATACCCGCGGTCACGCCCGAATTGCGCGGTGGCATAGTCCCAGCCCTGGGCCCAGGTAAGAATGCCGATATAGAATGAAGCGATCAAGGCAGAGCCAAGCAGAAAAGCCGTGAGTGGCATTAGATAACGTTTCACTACAAATCTCCTTTTTAATTCAACGATCACCTAGCCACACAACATACCCATCTGGCATTGGAAGCGATATAGGCCGGGTTTTTCGGGCCTGAATTCCATGTTTTATTAATAAATACACACAGCAACAGGACCCGATACTTTCGGAACCTGCAAAATATTAACTCTCAATTCTATAGTTCCTCATCATGCCTGCATCCCCAGGTTCGAGATTGTGACAATGATAAACGAAGGTCCCTGTGTAATCCTCGAAGCCGACAAGCACCCGGACCATTTCGCCTGGCATGACCAACACAGTATCCTTCCAGCCATCGTCTACAAACCCAGCGCTTAATTCCTGATACACCGACTCATAACCTTGTGTAATCTGGCGTTCAAGTATTTGAAATTGCACACCATGAACGTGCATGGGATGAGGCATTTCGATGTCCATCATGCCCATTCCCATGCCGCCCCCGCCGCCTTCGAGATTGGCGAATTCCCAAATCTCCAAATCGCCAAGCTGCACAACCTCATCCCGCGCAACCGCATCCATCTCGAACACGCGGCCATTGATGGCGTGGGTCATGCCCTGCATCGCCAGAGTAAACGAGCGTGGACTATTCTGATTGACCGTATCTTCCACGCGATGACGTTCAATCGTCGAGAGATGTGTTGGGAGCCGGGAAACATCCGCGCCTTTTTCACCAACTTTCAGACTCAAGATGTCAAGTGGCGCGCCGTTGGGAAGGCTGGAACCGCCGCCCATCATCCCACCACTACTGCTAAATTCTGAAAACGGCAAACTGACCAATCGCATTTCGCTGCCCGTTCGACTACTGAAATCAGCCCATAGTTCCACTCGTTCACCAGGCGCGAGTGTAATGTAGTCGCGGGTCACCGGCGCTTCCAGCAAACCACCATCCGTGGCGATCACGGTTAGAGGCGTGCCATCCTGCCATGCCAATTTATAGATGCGGGAGTTCGAGCCGTTCAATAACCGTAAGCGGTATGCGCTGGCTTTGACGTCCATCTTCGCGTTGGGTACGCCGTTGACCAGAATCGTATCGCCCAGAAATCCGATCATCTGATCCATCATGCCGTTCGCCAGATAGACCATCTGATTTTGCGAGTCGAACGTGCGGTCCTGAATCACCAGCGGCAGGTCGTATTCGCCGGCAGGCAAACCCAGCGCGGCTTCCTCGTCGTCGCTGACGATGAACAAACCCGCCAATCCGTTATATACCTGCGAGCCAGTCAACTGGTGCGTATGAGGATGAAACCAATACATGCCTGCGCGGTTGAGTACCTGAAAATCGTAGTCATAATTTGCGCCAGGCGCGATGGTATAGCGCGGATGCCCGTCCATCTCCTCGGAAAGGTGCAGTCCGTGCCAATGGATGATGGTGCGATCGGGAAGTTCGTTCTTGAGCCGAACCTGGATTCGTTGACCTTTTCTTATCCGGAAAATTGGACCGAGATATGAGTTGCTCAACACTTGGATCGATTCTGCGCTCCCCTCGCGCACCGACGATTGATACCGCCAAATGGAAGTTTCCGCCCCTGAGAAGATCGGGAGCGTGGCTGGTCCAGCGGTCAGGTCAACGGCAAGGGAAACAGGCGCGGGCGTGAATGGCGTCGAGGTAACGAGAGCAGTTGCCGGGTCGAATGAGGCCGGCGGAATGAGTCGGCATGCGCTGAGAGTCAGTGTCCCTGCGCCCATCCCCATCAATTTGATAAAGTCTCTGCGAGTGAGTTTGTTTATGATGTAGCTCTCCTTTTAAATTGCAATTCTTCCAGCCTAGACTTCCAGTGCGAAGGAACGATGAAGATAAGATTACGAAATTTATTCCACGATCAACTTGCCGCGCAACATGCCCATCTGACATTGAAAGCCAAATTCACCAGGCTTGTCAGGCGTAAACTCGATGTTGACTTGTTCTCCTTCGGGTAACTTGGCACTCTGATTGAAATCGGGGAAGAGTACCATCTCCGAACATGCGGAACTTTCCTGGCGCGTAAATGTCAATCGCACGGGTCGCCCTTTTTGCACGACAATGACATCGGGTGTATAACCGCCCTTCACGGTGATCGCTACTTCCTGCGCGCCAGACTCAGATACGACAACGCGTGTCTGCGCTTTGGGCGCGAACCAAAAATACCAGGCGATGAGAATGGTGAGGCCTAACCCGAACAATACAACAGTGATTTGGGATGGGGACATTTTGAACTCCAGATTTTTGATAGATTAGACGATATTACGATCTTGATGAATATTGGATTTAATCAGCGGCGCCTTGCCCGATGCACTCTTGGGTATTTGAGCGACGCGCTGAACTTTTATCAACGGTAAGATCACGCCTTCCGATGTTAACTCTTTTCGGATCGCCTCAGATACCGCCTGATCGCGGAGACCATTACGCGCTCCACTCAATAATACGGTCAACGATGAATCGGTCTCCTGTACCACCTGCCAGCCACTGACAGGAAGAATATCCATCACTCAATTGAACACAAGGGGTTGGATTAAGAGTTGCCCGCCTTTTGTGCCTGGCATGGAAAGCGCATCTTCCATACGACCCTGAACGCCATCTATAAAGGTAAATGGCAGGCCGCATTTCGAACATGGTTCCGCGGACAATCGAACGCTGTCATTCATCTCGTAACGAATTAAAGGCTGGGTACGGCTAAAAAGTGTGGTGACAAGCAGTTTTGTACCAAATTCTCCGCGCGGCACAGGACGGTATTGTTGATCCACCACTTCGACCAACAGGAGATCTTCAAAGACGTGCATGCGGCGGCATAATTTGTATTCTGCGGCGATGTCAGCAGTTTCCGTCGCGCCATATTGATTGAAGGGTTCGTCGCCCCACGCAGCCTTCACGCGTCGGCGCGTCTCGTCTGTCAATACTTCGGAACTGGTAAATACTTTCTCAGGAGCAATGTGGAGTCGTCCCGCCAACTGTTCCTTCGCAAGAATGCGAGAAATGGAAGCATATGCAATCAGCAAGTTGGGTTGCCATGCATCGAGTTGCTGGACAATGTTCTCCAAAGGCGAACTGGCTGCGATACGGATGGAGGGCGTTGACGGGGTTTTTACGGTAACGGCCACCTGGGACGACATGTGCCACGGACTGATCGAGGCCACGGTAGCCATTCGCCGTCGGCGCAACAGGTTTACCTTTGCACCCGACCATTCCTGCCCACGAGCAAAAGAAGCGATCACTGTAATCCATTCTGATTCATTGAAAAGGAAGAAGCCTGGATGACCACTGCTACCCGATGTTGCAGTCACCAAATAGCGGTCAAGATAACGCTGCTTATCTGCATTGCCAGAGGCGAATTCGCGCAGCTTTTCCAATCGTATGGAAGGATCAGTCACCAATTCGTCGAAATGTTCCATCAGCATGGCTTTGGTAAACACTGGCAATTCATTCAATGGACGATCTGTAAGGCCGCGATGAAACTTTTGATAGAAGGGCGAGTGAGCGTAGGCATATTCACGCAGCCGCATCAAGCTATCCGCCTGACTCGCCTCCAGTTCTGAGCGTGTCCAGTTTTCATGCTTTCGCAACTGTCTAATTTCAGATAATAGTCTTGGTAGGATTTTGATGTTCATCATTAATTCGCACTAAATTTGGGCTTGAACCCACGCAGGCGATTGGCGTTGCCAACGACTGTGACGGATGAGAACGCCATCGCCGCGCCCGCGATCAACGGACTGAGCAACAGCCCAAAGAAGGGGAACAGCAGACCCATCGCAACGGGAACGCCCAGCGTGTTATAGAAAAATGCGCCAACCAAATTTTGATAGATGTTCGTCATCGTGGCTCGGCTGACTTCGATTGCCGTAACCACGCCTCGGAGACTGCCTTTGATGAGCGTGATATCTGAGGCTTCGATGGCAACATCTGTGCCTGTACCGATGGCGAGGCCAACATCTGCTTGCGCGAGCGCAGGTGCGTCATTGATGCCATCGCCGACCATCGCAACCTGCTTGCCTTCCGCCTGCAACTGTTGAATATTCTGCGCCTTATCTTCTGGCAGGACTTCCGCTAGCACGCGCGTGATGCCAACCTTGCGAGCAATTGCCTCAGCGGTGCGGCGGTTGTCGCCCGTGATCATCACGACTTCGATGCCCATCTTTTGCAAGACCGCGATGGCTTCGGCAGAATCTTCTTTGACCGTATCTGCCACCGCAATAATGCCTGCGGCTTTGCCATCAATCGAAATAAACATGGGTGTCTTGCCATCATCAGCAAGTGATTTTGATTTTTCTTCAAGTGAACCGAGTGCAATATTTTCGCGGTTCATCAATTTGAG
>CAYUUJ010000151.1:0-5782 GCA_964447845.1 uncultured Anaerolineaceae bacterium | reverse complement strand
GACCCATTGGTATTCACTGAGTCCATTCCAGACTTATCCACCCGAGCTTGGAAATTGGATTCATAAACGGTATGGTTCCGCTCTTGTGCCTGATGAGATGTATGGGCTTGGCAGCAAACAGGATTTCATCCAGTTACGGGATTTGATGATCGAGGTTTCCAAAAAATTCAGTGGATTGTGTGTCGAGCTGATGCAAAAAGAATCCTGGGATCTCTTTCTGACCTGCCTCTACACACTTCATCATAGCGGTCACAGGCAGTGGAGTCCGATTAACATCAAGGAGCCATTGACGGAGGCTGAGAACACTGAATTAGGAGACGCATTACGTCAAGTCTACATGGCAGCCGATCAGGCGATCGGGGAGATTTTGCAAGGTGCCGGCCCGGAAGTTATCGTAATGGTATTGTCCATGCATGGTATGGGGGTGAATAACAGCCGCACCTGGATATTCCCTGAGATGCTACGGCGTGTTCTGCATGTAACCGAAAATCACGCTACTCCCCTCAGCCTCGCAAAGTGGATCCGCAGCCTCGTCCCGGTTGAATGGCGGCATCGAATTAAATCCCTTCTGCCCTACAATGCTCGCCGATGGCTGACTCGTTTCTGGCGCGTTAGTGGACATAATTGGAAACAGACCAAGGCATTCAACTTGTTTTCCGATACCCACGGCTGGGTTCGAATCAACCTGAAAGGGCGTGAAGCACAAGGAATCGTTGAGCCGGCTGATTACGACGCCCTATGCCAGCGGATCAATGAAGGATTGAAGACATTCGTGGATGCGGACAGCGGCGAACCGATCGTCAAATCAATAATTCGCGCACATCAAGCTTTCGAAGGGGAGCGGTTCGAGGATTTGCCAGATCTGATCGTCAAATGGGCAGATTCCCCGGCAGCTATGCACCGGGCGGTGGTTTCGCCTCAGTTTGGTGCGATCCCCTGGCCGACGCCCGGCCAAAATCCGGAAGGCCGCAGCGGCAATCATCGCGAACAGGGATTTTTATTGTTGGCAGGCGGAAATGTCAAACCTGGTGCGATTGAAAATGCCCATATGCTCGATCTTGCACCGACCCTCTTATCGTTGCTTGACCAGCCGATACCCCCAGAAATGGAAGGAAGGATTCTTCCACTAACGATTTGATAGCAGCAGGTAACTTGTTGCAGGAACCAGTGCTAAATGAGATGTTTCACCGGTGCCTGGCCGTTTAATTAATCCTGAGTAGCCTGGTTGCATGGACGCTGATTATTATCGCGGTGTGCCCGCTAAAAAAAAGGAGAATAAGGATGACGCGTATACTTGCCATCGTATTAGATGCGGCAGAGCCAAGCTTGATCGAAAAATGGATCGAAGACGGCAATCTGCCCAACCTTAAACGTCTTCAGCAGCAGGGAGCATATGGACGCCTGGAGTCTGTCGCCGGCTGGCTGGCGGAGGCTGTGCCGTATTGTTTCTATACAGGGCGCAACCCGGCTTCGCACGGCGCGCATTGTTATGTAATGTTCCAGAAGGAAACCATGAAGTTCAGGCCTCCGGGTATGGATTGGCTGCCTATCCGTCCATTCTGGCGCAATTTTAAGAAGGGCGGCCCGCGCGCGATCGTCCTGGATGTCTCCAACGGTCCCGCTTTGGAGCCTTTTAATGGAATTGAGATTGCAGGCTGGGCCACCCAAGATGCGCTGGTTCCATATCAAACCTATCCGCCCGATCTTGCGAAATGGATCCACGCGCATTATGGCTCAGCCATTCTGCCGGATGAGATGTACGGGCTTGTCAGCAAACAGGACTTTATGGAAACAAGACAGTTGCTGATCGACGTATCGAGGAAATTCGAGCGATTGTGTATCGAGTTGATGCACAAGGAACCTTGGGACCTGTTCTTGGCCTATCTTTTTACCGCTCATCATGGCGGCCACAGATTGTGGAGTCCGATCAACATCAAGGATTCCCTGACGGACAGCGAAAAAACTGATTTGGCGGATTCGATGCGTCAGGTTTATATTGCAAACGACCGCGCAATCGGTGAGCTGGTGCAGGCGACTGGTGAAGATGTAATGGTGATGGTCATGTCGATGCACGGAATGGGGGTGAATAACAGCCGCACCTGGATTTTCCCGGAGATGTTACGGCGTGTGATGGGTGTCGAAGCAGGCAGCCGCTCCTCCCTCATCCAGATTATTAAATCGCTCCGCGACCTGATCCCGGTTGAATGGCGGCATCAAGTTAAATCACGCTTTCCTTACGGCGTTCGCCGCTGGCTCACCCGCACCTGGCGCACCAGTGGATTTAAATGGAATGAGACCCATGCCTTTAACTTGTTTTCCGATACCCAGGGTTGGGTCCGTATCAATTTGAAAGGTCGTGAGGTTCAGGGGATCGTCGAGCCGGCCGAATACGATGCCTTATGCCAGCAGATCAGTGAGGGGTTGAAAACCTTTGTGGATGCGGATACGAACGAACCGATCATCAAATCCATTTTTCGTCCACACCAGGCCTTCGAAGGTGAAAGGCTGGATGATTTGCCGGATCTGATCGTAAACTGGGTGGATTCTCCCGCGGCTATGCACCGGGCGGTCGTTTCGCCTCAGTTTGGCGCGATCCCATGGCCGACCCCTGGTCATAATCCGGAAGGCCGCAGCGGCAACCATCGCTGGGAGGGATTCTTATTGTTGGCAGGCAAGGATATCAAACCTGGCGCGATCGAAAATGCGCACATTCTTGATCTGGCGCCGACCATCTTGTCCCTGCTGGAACAGCCTATCCCAGCAGAGATGGAAGGAAAGATACTGCCGCTGGTAGGCAGGTAGATACAAACTACTATGCAAGCCAGCCCGCTTCTCTGAAAATAATGGATCTTTCGATCGTTATTCCGTGCTATGGCCATTCCAAAGAACTCGAGCTGTGCCTGCGCACCCTCACGGCGCATCGCAATCCGATGCAGTTCGAGGTGATCGTAGTCGACAGCGCCTCAGATCCCAGCGTTCTGGAGGTCACACAACATTTCCAGGATGTGTCTATTGTACGTTCACAAACCAGGTTGTTCCCCGGTAAGGCACGCAATCTCGGAGTCCGTCACGCCACGGGCTTTTACCTGGCTTTCCTGGATTCGGATTGTATCCCGTCCGAGCATTGGATCGAGACCGTCATATCGGGCTTGCAAGCGGGTCATGTCTTGATCGGTGGTCCGGTCCTGGACGTTCGGCCGGCAGGTGCGATCGCGTGGGTCGATAACCATATGCAATTTTCTGATTTTCAATCCGGCCGGCCGGCAGGACCCGGCGATCATTTTCCTGCCTGTAATATTGCAATTCGGCGGCAGGCATTTGCGGAGTCGGGTGGATTTGGCGAGGATATTCTGACGGGCGAGGATGTGGTTTTTTCCGAGCAGGCACTTAAGCTGTTTCCGGGAGGCATGTGGTTTGAACCGCAGCTTATCGTGTATCATCATGGCCGCCGTGCTCTACGCGGAATGTTGGAACATCAACAGCTTCTCGGGCGTCATCGCAGCCGGCTTGGTTTGTTGATGACGCCGGCCTGGCACTGGCTGGCACGCTCACCATGGCTTGGTGGATTGGCATTACTCCGGCGTTTGGGTTATATTTTTTTACGGACCTGGCAATATGATAAAAAAGGGATGTTTCGCCTGATCCTTAGCCTCCCGCTGCTACTGCTGGGCCTGACCGCGTGGACCTATGGTTTTTATCAAGGTGTTTATTCAAGTGCAATAGGGACTCAACGATGACACGAATACTCGCAATTGCAATGGATGCCGCTGAGCCCAGCCTGATCGAGCGTTGGATGGAAGATGGCAGCCTGCCGGTCTTGAAAAGCCTGCGTGAGCGCGGTGTATATGGCCGGCTGGCCTCGCCTGCGGAATGGATGGCAGGTTCCTCCTGGCCCACTTTCTACACCGGCCAAAACCCGGCTAACCATGGTTTTTATAATTACCTGGTCTGGCGCGCAGATGTAATGTCCATCGAAACCCCATCTCCCGAGCGCATGCGCTTACGGCCGTTCTGGCGTGATTTCAAGAATCCCGCAGGCCCGTCGGTCATCGCCATGGACATGCCTCTGACTCTTGGAGTCGAACCTTTTTATGGAAAGGAAATCATCAGCCTGGCAACGCACGACAACCTGGTACCTCTGAACGGCTACCCTGCTGAATTCGTCGATGGCATCCGTTCCCGATTTGGCGGGCGGACCATGTCCGCGGAGCGTTATGCTTTGCAAAGCAAGCACGAGTTCCTTGCGACATACAATGAAGCGGTCCGCATTGTGAATCAGGTCTGTGATCTGTATCTTGAATTGATCAAGAAAGAGACCTGGGATCTGTTCCTGCTGTCCTTTGCATCCATCCATCGCGCCGGACATAGACTTTGGGCCTTACACAACATAACCGACAAGTTGAACGCCGCGGAGCAGGCTAAATTCGCCGACGCGTTGCGCCAGGTATATATCGCCTGTGATCGGGCAATCGGGCGCTTGTTGGATGCGGTCGGAGCGGATACAACTGTCATGGTCTTTTCCCTGCAAGGCATGGGCCCCAATTCGTCCAAGACGTTGCTCCTGCCGGAAATGTTGCGGCGCGTTCTGGAAGAAAAGTCAATGGACGCCTCCCTCCCGACCCCGGGCCTGGCGCGGCGGATTCGGGAATTGATCCCGTCTTCGATCCGCCACCGCGTGAAATCGGCGCTGCCGGTATCCATCCGACATCGCTTAACGGCGTACTGGCGGACGGTGGAAATCGACTGGTCAAACACGCGCGCCTTCAGCATGCTGGCCGATGTGCAGGGATGGATCCGCATTAATAGCAAAGGGCGTGAATCGCTTGGTATCGTGGAAGCTGGAGAATATGACGAGCTCTGCGAACAGATCGCCGCCGGCCTGCGGACCTTCGTGGATGAAGACACGCATGAACCTGTGGTGGGGAACATCGTCCGCTCCAGCCAGGTGTTTGAAGGAGAGAAACTGGACTGGTTACCGGATCTGATCATTCAATGGAGCGGTTCGCCGGCAGCCAACCTGCGGGCGATCGTTTCGCCGCGCTATGGCCGTATCGCCTGGCCCACCCCCGGACAAAACCCCGAGGGCCGCAGCGGCAACCATCTCCCCCAGGGAATGTTGATCGCGGCAGGGGCGAACATCAAATCTGGTAACATTACTGGCGCGCACATCCTGGACCTGGCTCCAACGATCCTGGCTCTGCTAGGTCAGCCCATTCCATCGCATATGGAAGGCAGATCCTTGTTCGGGTCTTGATGCGCTGGAAGGAAACTATGGCCAAAGAAACGACCCCATTAGGCGGAATTCACATCTCACCCAATGCGGTGGCGACCATCGCGTATCATGCCACGCTGCAATCCTACGGCGTGGTGGGATTGGCCCCGAAAAATCTTGCGGATGGTCTCGTGCACACGATCACGCGCGAACCCAGCCGCGGCGTGTCCGTCCGTTATGACGGCGAAAAGATCGATATCGACATATATATCATCATTGAGTACGGAACGCGCGTGAGCACGGTGGCTGAGAGCGTGGCCAATTCGGTCCGTTTCAACGTGGAGAAGGCGCTGGGCCTCAAGGTCAACAGCGTCAACATCCATGTGGCCGGGTTGCGCATCAGCGACGCGAATTAGGAGGCCCGATACTTCCATGGCTGTAGATACTGCGCGCGTCCAGAAACTCCGCAAGCGTTCGATCAACGGGCTTTCCATGAAGAGGCTGGTGGAAGCCGGGTATAGCTGGCTGAAGACCAACCAGGAGACCGTGAACGCGCTGAACGTTTTTCCC
>CAYUUJ010000150.1:0-5791 GCA_964447845.1 uncultured Anaerolineaceae bacterium | reverse complement strand
CACTGATCGCCCGCTCACATCCCTTTGATCAAACCGCCGGGCTGGCACGAACGGCAGAAGTTGGTGATGCGCTGGTTGGCGCCTATCAATGAGATGGTCGTGCCGCAGCGCGGACAGGGCTCGCCGGTCTTCATGTGCACGGCCATGAAGCCGCGCGGCTTGAGATGAATATTCTCTCCCATTTCGACGCGGACTTTCTCCGTGGCTTCGGAGAGTGTGGTGCGCATGGCGGTATATAAACGCTCGATCTCCCCGGCTGTCAATTGGGTGCGCTTGCGATACGGATGCAGGCGCGCCTCCCACAGGATCTCGTCGGCGTAGGCGTTGCCGATGCCGGCCACGAACTCGCCGCGCGTCAGCACGCCTTTGATCTCACCGCGAAAGGGTTTGAGGCGGAGGCGAAACTCGTCCAGCGAAATTTCAAGCGGCTCCGGGCCAAGATTGGAATAATCTGGAACAGACTCCAGGTCGCGCGTGAGATAAAGCTGGCCCATCTGCTTTTGATCCACATACCGCAATTGATCGCCGTTCTCGAGGGTAAACACAACGTGGGTCTTCACGCCGCGTTTGCCCGTAGGGGCGGCCAGTTGCAGCCGGCCCGTCAGTTTGGGGTTGATCGCCAGGAACAGCGGCGATGTAGCGTCAAAGGAGAAGATCAGGAACTTGCCGCGCCGGACAATCGAGGCGATCGTCGCGCCGGTCAGGGCGGACTCGAAGCCGCTGTGCGTCAGGTCGCGCACCACGATCGGCCCGCCCGGCGGCAGGACCTCGACTTGTGAGATGCGCTGACTCACAGCCCGGCGTTGTAACACATCGCGCACCACTTCAAGTTCGGGAAGTTCAGGCATCGGAGGGTCCCGGCTGCCAGCGCGTTATGGCTGCCCAATCCTCAGCCGCAAAATAGATCAGGTCAACGGCCGGGTCTTTCACATCCGGGTAGGTATCCGGGTCGGCCAGATTAACCGCCAGGCGGCGCTTCAACTCTGCATAGGCCTCGGCCACGGCCGGATGCGCCCGCAGGTAATCTCGAAACAAAAGTGGATACCGTTGATTTGCGCGCCCACCCACGCGTACGTGCGTGTTGGTGCGCCGCTGACCGGCCGGCGGTGAGAAGAACCACTTGGTCCATTCGATCTGAGATTCGATCATATGCGGCGGGCGATGGTCACTTGAGATTTCTTCCGATTGAACGTAACCAAGGTCTGTCATGACGGATCTCAGCGGCTCAGTGAGCGCCTGCACCGTGATCTGGATGTCGATCACGTCCTTGGCAGCCAGCCCGGGCACCGAAGTAGAACCGATGTGATCGATGCGCAAAGCATGTTTGCCCAAGGCCTCCCGAAGGACGGCTGCGATCTCCAGGAATTCGGCCGGCCAACTTTCCTTGTAAGGGACGATTTCAGGCATGGCACATTCCGTAAAATTAAATTTTTCGTGAAAAAATAACCACGGATTTCAAGTATAGCAGCATGTCAAAGTGACAACGCGTACGCTCTACTTCAATCAACCGGCTGCATTACCATGATGGGGATATGCCGCGTTGTGATGCGCTGCTTATACAACAGATAACCTTTATAGATCTCCACGGCTTGTTTCCAGAAGCGCTCATATTCTTCGCCCACCGCCTCATGGGCTATATACGCAACAGACCGGCCATCGATCGAGCAGGTGGCGTTCGGATTGGCTTTCAAATTGAAATACCAGGCCGGATAATACGGCTGTCCCCAATTGGTGGCGATCAACCCAAAGACCTCCGAACGTTGATCGTCTTGCACGCGCAGCAGCGGCAGCGTCCGGGGTTGCCCGCTTTTCGCGCCGATGGACGTCACGATCACGGTCGGGACCCCGGTCAGGATCCCGCTTAATGTGAGGCGCCCACGCGAGAGCCGCAGAAAGAGCGCGTCCAGGTGATGCAGGATCGGGGCGAAGAACCAGGCTCCGGGGCGGGAGGAGGCGAGTCTTTGTATCGCCAGGTGTATTGTGGAATATTTTACAGAGGCCATTACATGAGAGTCCAACCACACAGGCATCAAGCCACTAAGACACAAACCTTTTTCTTTTAGATTGACGAATAAAACCTACGTGTGTCATTCTCCCGAAGGACATCGGGACGATGTGAGTGAGCCCCCCGTGCGGGTGGGCGAGCGAAGAATCTCCTCCTCGCCAATTAGAGATCCTTCGGTCGCAAAGAACGCTCCCTCACTTCGTGACACGTTTTGTTAGTGTTTCTTAGTGCCTGGGTGGCTTCGTGACTTTGTGGTGTGTTTTCGAACACTTTCTTAAAGTATAGCACCCTGTCTTCAGACGGCAGGTTCTGCCATTAATACAATCCAACGAACCAGGCCGTGCCCCAGGCATTGATCAACACCGAGAGCACGATCAGACTTTTTAAGATCCACGATGGCCTGTCTTTCAAACCAGCTGCCAGCCAGACCAGCAGCGGGAGCGTGAAGTCCAGGCTGAAGCGATAACCGAATTGATGCCAGCCCGGGTTGTAATACGCGATCAAAGGCAACAATAACAAGCCGGTCGAGATCCAGGCGCCGATGGTCAGCGCAGAGACGCGGCGCGCCTGGATTAAATAGAGGAAGGCGGGCGTGGTCAGGAACAGGCTCATACCCAGTCCGTTCGGGGCCAGGCGCCGTCGCGCGCTGTCCCACTCGGGCAACGCGAAGGATATGATCTTCAGGTTCTGCAGGATGTAATGAACATGAAATTGGCCGTATTGGCTGAGTTCCTCCACTAGTTGAGGCGCGACGTTGGCGGTTCGATATCCGAAATCGAAGAGCGCGCCAAAACGCAGCCAGTTATACAAGAGCAGTCCGCCGGCGGCCGCCAGCAGCGGAAGCGCGGCGGAGACAGACCACCTCAGCCAGTAAGATCGCCTGTCAAATGCGCTTCCGCTTTCGTGCATGTGCTGAACGGCGATGGCTACCAGCAGTGGAAACATCAAAATGATATTCGGCCGCGCCAGCATGGCCAGCGCCAATGCCGTACCGGCCGCCCACGGTGAATTACGTTTAACAGCCAGTAACACCGAAAGCGCTGCAAAGGTCAGCGCGCAGATCTGGGCCGTAAACCAGACCGTCCCCTGGGTGGACAACACCCAGTGCACCGTGCCGAAGCCGAACAGGATCGTCAGCCATAGATTATCTGCATCGGTGAAGGACGTCCAGCCGCGTTCGGCCAGCGCTCGCAGCAGGAAAAACACCAGCGTCAGATTGAGCGCGCCGACCAGCGCGGAGAAAACGATCGTGTTGATGCTCCCAAAGACCGCGATCCAGGGCAGCATCATCAAAGCCGGCAGGGGCGGGAAGGGGACGTACCACTGCTCCGCGTGCAGGGTCAGATCGTAGGTGGAGGCGGGATCCGAAATAAACAACCGGCCTTGCATGAATGCTGCAGCCAGTTGATCGTAATACGCCACGGGAGGCGTTTGGGTTTTATGCGCCAGGAAAGACGGGATCAGATACAGGACCAAGGCCGACGCGAACAGGATCGCGACATAAGAACCCTGCGGCTTTCCAGATGAATCGGATGACAAGTTTGCCTGCAGATTTACGTCACTGCCAGACGTCGCGTTCCTGATAAAAACGGATCGCGCCGGGATGGAACAGAATCGACGAGCCTGTCACTGCAGCCTGCAAAGTTAAATTCGCGGCCTGCGGATGCAGTGCATGCACCTCATCCAAATTGTCGAAGATGGTCGTCAGGATCTGATAGGCCTGTTCCTCAGACATGTTCGCGTTGACGAACAGGATGTTGCCGATGCCCATGCCGGACACATCCGCGTCGGTTCCATAAACGTCTTTCGACAAGGTGAAGGCGTGATAGACAGGGCCGTATTTGGCGGACAGCGGATTCACATACCGGCTGGCATCGATGAACTTTACTTTCACGCCCGTTGCCAGCATATCGGTAACCGCCCCGGTCGGCAGGCCGCCGATCCAGAAGAACGCGTCGATCTCACCTGCGGCCAGCGCGGCCGCGGCATCCGCAATGCTCAGGTTGCGGCGTGTGACGTCGGTTTGCGGATCCAGCCCGGCGGCTTCCAGGATGCGGTCCGCTGCGCCTTCGGTGCTGCTGCCCGAATCACCCACGGACACGACTTTGCCTTTCATCTCTTCCACGCTGGTGATGCCGGATGCTTGGCTGGCGATCACATGCACAAAGCTTGTGTACAACACGGCCAGCGCACAAGCCGGGATCTTCCCGGTCTCTACATATGCACCCTCGCCTTGAATGGCATCGAATGCGGAGTCGACCGTGGAAAAGCCGATCTGCAGCACACCGCCCTGGATCATCTTCATGTTGTCCACCGAACCGCCGGTCTCCACGAAAGTGGCGGTCACGCCGTCCATGTGGGCGGTCAGGATCTGCGCCAGGCCTTCACCGTACGGATAGAACACGCCGCCCTGGCCGCCTGTCCCGATCACCAACTGGGCGGCGGTCGTTGCGCTCGCCGCGTCGTGTACGCACGCTCCCGGCTGGTTCGTTTGTTCCGGTGTGATTGGGGCGCAGGCGCTCAAGATCAGTGCGCAGACAGTCAATATAAATAAAAATACCTTCGCTCTTTTCATGTTTCCAGATTCTCCATGGGTATAAAGTTTCTTTCTATGCAGCTTCGCGAGCCGCTCATCGTAAACGCAAAATAAAGTATAACGCAAGCCCGGTTATGAACTGGAAGGTCAGCGCGCCGCTCGCGCCGAAGACGGGCCATTTGAGACTGAGGTCCACACCCGCCCGGCGGGTGACGAACCACCCGATCATCCAACCGATGGCGATGACCGCGATCCAGAGCACGGAACCGGGCAGGATCGTCCTTAGGATGAACCATTGGGCGACGCCGATGCATAAGCCTGTGATGGCAGCGCGTTGCAATAAGCTGTTCCCGCTGGTCTCCGTTCCAAGCCAGGCGACGCTGATGCCCATGCCGAGAGCCATCCCGGCGCTGGTGACGGGGATCCACCACGCTGAAAGAGGCAATTGCCTGCTCAGCACGAACCACTGAACCAGACCAAGCACCGCGCCGGTCAGCGCGCCGGCCAGGCTTGCCTTAAGTGCGTTCGTGATCGGACCGATCGTCACCTGCGCGAGCAGGCCGCCGATCGGGAAACCCAGGAAGGCCAGGGCCCATAAGAGCCAGAAGGACCATGAGATCGTCAATTGTTGTTGAAACATAAGCGCCTATTTTTTCTTGAGAGGAGTCTTCGCTTTTTTCTGAGCTTTGGGCTTTAAGGTCTTTACATATTCAAAACTCAGATCCAGATACTTCTTCAACTCTCCCGTATTCTTCAACAAACTCCCGGGCACTTCCACATATTCCTTCATCAGAGCCCCATGCGCCTGGAACAAGGAGGTTTTATATTTTACAAGAAAAACCGCTCTTGCTTCCGCAGGCAGCCTGAGGGCCATGGATCCGGATTGTGAGAGGAAGGAGAACCGGAAAGTAATTGCTCCATGCATGGCGGGTTTTCGCGCCCTCTCGATTTTCGCCTGCAACAGACTTCAAGTGTAATCCTATCACTTATGCAAAGTCTACCAGGAATTGCTATCGCAATCTTGTTGTAAGAAAATCGCGCAGCCATCGATGATACATTTCTGAACAAACTTTTTTTGATCGTCATTGCTCTTATTCGTAAGAGACTGGATTTCAAAAATGCAAAGTGCAACATTTGATGTATATAAAAAATTCCGCTTGCTGATGACTGCAGCCCTGCTGCTGTTCATGGCGGTGCTTCCTATTCCTCTGCCGGTCTCGGCTGCGTGCGTGCCGGCAGCCACGGGCGGC
>CAYUUJ010000149.1:0-5793 GCA_964447845.1 uncultured Anaerolineaceae bacterium | reverse complement strand
CCCCCGGGGATACACCCGATCTGTACGCTGAGGGCGGCAGCCCGGCCGTACCCGGGACGATGACCCGCGGCATCCTCGACCCGCAGCATTATTACTATCGCCGCGTCTTTACAGATGCGGTGCGCGCCATCGAAGCTGCGCGCAGTCACGCTGAAATCGATGGGACGCGCATCGCGGTGACCGGCGGCTCACAAGGCGGAGGCATTACGATCGCCGCGGCGGGACTGGTCCCGGATGTGGCCGCTGCCATGCCGGATGTGCCCTTCCTGTGTCATTACCGGCGCGCCGTTGAAATAGAAGACACCTATCCTTACAAGGAGATCCAGGATTTCTGTCACACGCATCGCGACAAGGTGGAGACTGTATTCCGAACGCTTTCCTACTTTGACGGGGTGAATTTCGCAGCCAGAACAAAGGCAAAAACGCTGTTCTCGGTCGGCCTGATGGACAAGATCTGCCCACCCTCGACGGTCTATGCTGCTTTCAACCATTGGGCCGGGGAGAAAGAGATCAAGATATATCCGTACAACGGACACGAGGGCGGCGGCAGCTATCAAACCCTCGAGAAGTTGAAGTTCATTAAGAGTTTTTGGAAATGAAATACATCGCTGGTCGAGTAGCCCTGAGCGGATTTTGCGAAGGGATTATCGAGACCTGCGAATTGCAGGTAAAGAAGAAATTACACAATCTGGTCTCGACACGTGGCGGCAAAAACGCCACTACTCGACCACCGTATTGATGAGGAGTTTATGACAGACATCGTCATCGCCGGCCTCGGGCAGACCGAAGTCGGCGAACATTGGGATATTGGCTTGCGGGATCTGGCGTTCGCCGCCATCCAGGATGCGATCAAGGATTCCGGTGGGTTGCGGCCTCAGGCATTATTCGTTGGCAACATGCTTGCGACCAGTCTATCCAATCAAGCGCACCTGGGTGTATTGCTGGCGGATTTCGCCGGCCTGGGATCCATTGAAGCCGTGACCCTCGAAGCAGCCGGCGCCTCAGGCGGAGCTGCATTGCGGCAAGGGTACCTCGCCGTGGCCAGCGGAATGGTGGATGTGGCGCTCGTCGTTGGCGTGGAGAAGTTCACGGATAAGGTCGGCCCGGCCGTGGAGGAAGCGCTCATTACCACAGGCGACTCGGATTTCGAAGCTGTGCATGGCCTGACCCCCACTGCCCAGGCCGCATTGCTGATGCAGCGCTATATCCACGAGCATCAGGTCCCGGCCCATGGATTTGCGGGGTTCGCGATCACAGCCCATGCGAATGGCGCAGGCAATCCAAACGCCATGTTTCGAAAGCCCATTAAACTTGAGACGTATACCAGGGCGGAGATCGTCAGTGAGCCGCTCAATATGTTCGATGTGGCACCGAATGCAGACGGAGCGGCCGCGCTCATCCTCACCCGCCGGGATCTGCTGCCGTTGAATTTTTCTCATCCCCTCGTCCGGATCGCCGGCTCTGCCAGTTCCTCGGATACGCTGGCTTTGCACGATCGCAAGGATATGTTGTATTTCAATGCGGCACAAATCTCGGCCGGGAAAGCGATGAAACAAGCCGGTATTATTTTGGATGATATTAACTTGTTCGAATATCACGACATGTATAGCATTTATGCAGCTCTGTCATTGGAGGCAGTTGGGTTCGCGATCAAGGGTCAGGGCTGGAAACTCGCTTCAGAAGGAGCCATCGCGCGCGCTGGTCGGATCCCTGCTGCCACCCTGGGCGGGCTTAAAGCGCGTGGTTTTCCCGGCGGTGCCTCGGGCGTGTACCAGGCCGTCGAAGCGACAGCCCAGCTCCAGGGTCGCGCGGGAGCGAATCAGATCGCGGGCGTAAGGACCGCTTTGATCCAGTCCCTTGGCGGGCCGGCCTCCACCGCCATAGCTCACATCCTCCAAAAGTTGGATTAGAGGGCCTGTAAGGAAGCCTGATAGTTCCTGATAGTTCCCGCAGATACAATGCAGGCACAAATCAACGAAGGAGCACGAGTAAGAGATGGAAATCCCGCGCCACTGGCGCCTCAAACAACAACGGTATGGCCTGGTAGGGGAAGTTTGCCCGCACTGCGATAACAAGATCTTCCCCCCACGCGATGTCTGCCCGAACTGCGGCGGCGAAGCCCGCACGCTTTATACCTTCAGTGGGAAGGGCGAAGTTTATTCCTATACGACGATATATGAAGCCCCGGCCGGCTACGAAGCAACCGCTCCGTACACCGTGGCTTTGGTAAAACTGGACGAGGGTCCGCTGGTGACCGCCCAGCTCACCGACCTCAATGAGCAGCCGGTTGAGATCGGCATGCCGGTTGAGATGGTGACCCGCAAATTGCGCAATGACGGGGACGAGCATGGTTTGATCGTGTATGGTTATAAATTCAGACCGGCTTTGTCGTAATTGTGCCTATACAACTTATAACTCCCAGGTTTATCACCCGGGAGTTTTTGTTTTAATCCTTTATTTAAGACCTGGTACCTTTTTCCCCGTTCCCATCATTGACTCTTCCCTGCCCTGCTTGTATCATCATCGCATCAGCGTTTGAAATTCAGGAGCCCGGAATACCGATGAAAAGTAAAACCGGCCGCAAGAAGCCCGAAAAACCCATTAAGAAGACCGCCTCGAAAGCCTCAAAGCCCGCGCCCAAATCGTCGAACGGCAGCCGTCCGGGCGCCGGCTCCGGACGGTCTGCTCAGACCAGACCAGCCACCGTCCGGTCGAAATCTATTAATAGTCCCCGGTCATCCGACCAAGGGAAAGCCGGGATCGAACAGCGCGAGGCGGAACTCGCCATCCTGAATACGATCCAAAAAGGGCTCGCCAGCCGGCGGGACATGCAGGCCATCTACGATCTCGTTGGGGATCAGATCCGCGACCTGTTCGATTCGCAGGGAGTTTTGATCGCCACCTATGATCATGAAGCACAATTGGTCCGTCCACAATACATGATCGAAAAAGGGAAACGGTATTATCCGGATGCCAAACCCCTGACCGACACGGCCAAGTACCTGATCCGCACGCGGGAAGCATTTCTCATCAATGAGAACTGGGAACGGCGGATGGTGGAAATGGGACTCACCCCTTACATCATCCCAGGGACAGAGCCTCCCAAATGTACACTCACAGTCCCCCTGATCGTCGACCAGATCGTGAAGGGCGCCATCCTTCTGGAAGACGTGGACCGCGAGCACGTCTTCAGCGAATCCGATTTAAGACTTCTGAGCACCATCGCCAATTCCATGAGCGTCGCGCTTGAGAACGCCCGTCTGCTCAAAGGGACAGAACAACACGCCGCCGAACTGGCCATCATCAATACGGTTCAGGAAGGCCTGTCAAAAAAGCTGGATTTCAAGGAAATCGTCGACCTGGTGGGGGAAAAGATCGGTGAGACGTTTGCCGTCGACACCGTATCGGTCGGGATGTATGATGCGGAACACGACTTCGTATTCAACCTGTATTATGTCGATCGCGGCCAAAAAGTCCCGATCGCGGACGGGCCTGCACCGCGGCCGAGCCTGACCGCCATCGTGGTCGATTCGCGCGCGCCGCTGCTGGTCCACACGAGTGAAGAGGGGCTCGAAATGGGGGCGCAGCGGATCCCCATCCCAGGGGAGGCAGAGGATCTCAACGAAAGTTTTCTGGGCATGCCGATCCTGGCAAACGACAGGGTGATCGGCGCGATCAGCATTCAAAGCTATAAACAAAACGCATTCGACGATGCGGATGTGCGCTTGCTGCAGACGCTGGCCAATTCAATGAGCGTGGCGCTGGAAAATGCCCGCCTGTTCGATGAAGTACAGAAGAGCAATCGCGAGATTACAGATGCGCTGAATCAGCAGACGGCCACCGGCGATATCCTGCGCGTGATCGCCGAATCACCAACCGACGTTCAGCCGGTGTTGGACGCGGTGGCCGAGAAGGCCGCACTGTTGTGCAATTCCTACGACGCAGCCATTATGCGGGTGGACGGGGATGTCTTTCGCACGAGCGCACATTGGGGACCCGTGCCGTTCACCGAGGAATCGCTTATGCATGGGAATCGCATAGATCACGATACAGTCACAGGCCGGGCAATTCTGGAGAAGCGCACGATCCATATCCACGATATCCTGGCAGAACCGGACGGCGAATATCCGCTCAGCAAGAAACTGAGCCAGGCCGTTCGCCAACGGACGGTGTTGGTTACCCCGCTGATACGCGAAGACTCGGTCATCGGCGCAATCCTGATCCGCCGCACGGAGGTCAATCCTTTCAACGAGCAGCAAGTTTCCTTGCTTAAGACCTTCGCCGATCAGGCCGCCATCGCGATCGAAAATGTGCGGCTGTTCCAGGAGACCCAGCGCCTGCTCAAGGAGACCGAGGAACGCAACGCCGAGTTGGCGGTCATCAACAGCGTGCAAGACGCGCTCGGTAAAAATCTGGATATCCAGGCGATCTATGACATCGTCGGCGATAAGATACAGGAAATTTTCGACGCGCAAGCTGTGTTGATCAATAGCTATGACCACGCGGCGGGCCTGCGAATGTCACGTTATATAGTGGAGAAGGGAGTACGCTTTTATCCGGAAACCGCGATAGCTCCTCTCAATCAGTTGCACCGGAACTTAATCGACAAACGCGAGACCCTGGTATTGAATGAAAACGTATTCGAGCAGATACAAAAGCTGGGCGGGGCGGTAATTCCCGGTTCCGAGGCACCCCGCTCTGCGGTGTTTGTTCCGCTTCTGGCGGGCAACCGCGTTTTTGGCTCAATCAGCCTGCAAAACGCGGACCGCGAACATGCTTTTCCCGAATCCGACATCCGCCTGCTGAAAACTCTGGCTAACTCGATGAGCGTGGCACTCGAGAACGCGCGTCTGTTCGACGAGACCCAGCGCCTGCTCAAAGAGACAGAGCAACGGGCCGCAGAGTTGGCGATCATCAACAGTGTTCAGCAGGGGCTGGCCTCCAAATTGGAAATGCAGGCGATCTACGACCTGGTGGGTGACAAGATCCGCGAGATTTTCGATGCCCAGGTGGTGTTGATCGTCACGCTTGATAAGGCCTCCGGACTTAATCAATTCACCTACGCGATCGAACGGGGGGAACGTCTGTTCATCGAGTCTAAGCCAAGCGCTGGAATTTCAGGTCATATATTCAAGACCGGGCAACCAGTGATGATCAATGAAAATCTGCCGCAGAGGGAGGCGGAAATCATGGGGGTGGAGTCGGAGGTTATAGCAGGCGAAGACATCCGCTCCCGCCTGGATGTACCCATGATAGTTGGCACTGAGGTTAAAGGCGTGATCTCCCTGCAAAACATCGACCGCGAAAATGCTTTCAGCGACTCGGACATGCGCCTGCTCCAAACGCTGGCCAACTCCATGAGCGTGGCACTCGAAAACGCGCGCTTGTTCGACGAGACCCAGCGCCTGCTCAAAGAGACCGAAGACCGTGCCGCCGAATTACAGATCATCAACTCCATTCAGCGGGGTTTGGCATCCGAATTGAATTTCCAGACCATTGTGGATTTGGTCGGCGACAAACTGCGCGCCGTGTTCGGGACGCCCGACCTGATCATAAATTGGCACAATGAACAAACCAATCTGATCCACCCTCTTTACGTCTATGAACATGGCAAGCGATTGGCGATCGAACCTTACGCGCCTACAGCCGGCGGAGCATGGGAGACGATGACGAGGACGCGCCAGCCCGTCGTGGAAAATACCGCTGATTATGTGCGCAGGACCGGCGCGTTTATACTTCCGGGGACCGATGAAAGCAAATCTTTCGTCAGCGTTCCCATTATCAGCAGTGACC
>CAYUUJ010000148.1:0-5833 GCA_964447845.1 uncultured Anaerolineaceae bacterium | reverse complement strand
TCGATCTCCGGGAGGGCTCGTTCGATCAGCAAAGCCGGCACCCCATCCTTGCCGAAGGCGCGTTCGAGCGTTTTATAGCGGGCGATCTGTTTTTGGAGTTCTTCACGCCGCCCGGCATACGTCGTTTTCCGCGTCCGCAACGTGGATAGCACGTCCACTTTCTGGCGCGCGGCTCCGACCTCATCGCGCGCCTGGTTTTCCTGCTCGCGCAAATTCAACAGTTCGCGCTCCGCTTCAAATAGATCCGGAGCGTGTGATTCGGCCTGAGTTAATTCGGAAACGAGCATGTCGTGTTGTTTTTGCTGCCCCGCCAGCTCTGTTTCCCGGCTGGCGATATCCGTTTGCAGACTTTTTATCTCGCCCTGCATCTGCTTGTTGACGGCGCGCGCAGTTTCGAGCTTGTGAAACTCTTCCTCGGCGCCGCGTGCCTGCAGCTCCGCCTGGCGGACGGCATCGTGAGCAGAGGCGTCGTACCCCAGCTTCGCCAGTTCTTTGTCGAGTTTGGCGAGTCCCTTACGGGTCTCGGTAGCAAACGACTCTTTTTCCAGCAGTTTGGCGGCTTCCTTTAATCGTTTGGCGCCTGTTTTATCCCATTCCGAGGATTGACGTTGTAAAGTTTCCAGCCGCTCGGTTAATTGTGTGACCGCATTGGAATAATTCAATCTTTCGAGGTCTGTCTTTGCCAGGCCCGCGCTCTCTTTTTCATTCTCCGCGATCTGCTCGGCCAGCATTTTCGTATCCGCCTGGTTGCCGCGGTACAGGTCGCCCTTCAGCTTGCCGTCTTTTTCCAACTCAGCCAGGGTGGACTTGCGATGTGCTTCACTTAGATCCTGACCGCACAATGGGCAGGTGGCACCATCGGCTACCTTGAGCCGTTCAATGCGGACCTTTAACTCTTCCATCTCGTTTTTCAGACGTTCGTTTTCAGTTTTTAATTCAGCTTGTTTTTCACGCCCCGCCTGGATCGTTTTCTCCAGTCTCTCGCGAATGATCAATTTTTCTTCCGCCTCCGTAAGCGCAGTCCTGGCTTGTTTGATCTGGTCATTCAGGTCAGCTGTTGCAGACGACTGCTCGTTGATCGTTTTTTGTTGCTCTTCCAGGCCGCGGCGTTCCTCTTCCAGCCGCGCCTTCTCGGCCGCGATCTCGCGCAACAAGGGCTGGCGCTGTTCATCGTGTTCCCGGAATTGTGCTGCAACCGCATCCAGCTTCTCTACTTGATGGAGCCTGTCCTGCCAATCTTTATGGGCGGACTCCACTGCGCGGCTGCGTTCGATCAGGTCCGCGTAGGCGGCCCGTTCGTTAACTTTTTCTTCCAGCCGGGCCTGGAGACCGGCAAGAGCCGTTCGAGATCGCGCCATGGATTCAGCGAGCGTCCCGGCCAGCTTGCGCTGATCCTCAAGCGAGGCGGCTATTTTCTTGATCTGTTCCAGCTGGGTTTCCTGGGCTTTACGGAGAGCCATCAGCTGTTTTAACCTGGTCTCCAGGTCGGTAAGCCGGGCGTTGCGTTGATCTGCCTCTGCCAATTCAACGTCGATCTCAGCTACGCGGCCGTCAATTTCGTTGACCTCGCCATCCAGACCTTTCCGGCGCAGGGCGGTTCGTTCCTTGTACGTTTCCCAGATTTCCAGGCCAAGGATGGAGCCCAGCAAGTCTTTGCGTTTTGCGGCCGTTTGCTGGGTGAACTGATCGGCCTTGCCCTGCAGGAAGAACGAGGCGTTGACAAATGTTTCATAGTCCAGCCGCAGGATGGATTCGATACGAGCCTGTGTTTCACGCGTGGTTCTCTCCGTGAGCGGTCTCCAGGACGCGGAAGATAGCAGGTCATCGTCGATAGGCTGTCCACTGCCTTGCGCTCCAGCATTCAATATTTGAAACTCCAAAACCGTACTTTTGCCGCGCGTCAACGCTCGCTGGACTCGATATATATTGCCCTCGTACTGAAATGTCATGGCGACTTGGGCGGTTTTAGATTGCAGGTTGATGAGCGCCTCGTCGCGCTTGCGGGCCTGCCCGAAGAGCGCCCATGTTATGGCATCCAGCAATGCCGATTTGCCCGCGCCGTTCGAGCCCGAAATGCAAGCCAGATCAAAGCTTGTAAAGTCCAGCTCCACCGGTTCGCGATATGAAAGAAAACCTGCCAGACGCAGTTTAATGGGGATCATGCCGCAGGAATTATACCTGAGCGACGTCAGACACTTCGTTATACAGGCAACTGCTTGCCGTCCATCTGGACTAATGATATTATCGTCCGCATGCAAGATGTAACTGATCCGCGTGCTCGACTTCGATTGATCCTGGTGATCATCCTGCTCGCCACGATTCCCTGTTATTGCGTCGGTTCGATCGCAGCCATGCTGGCCCCGGATTCGTTCGAGACTCCTACGATTACCCCGACCGGCTCCAGTACCAGTACTCCAACTGCAACGTCCACCATTACACGGACGATAACCTCAACAGGCAGTCCCACCACCACAACGACTACTACTTCGACGGCATCCGCCACGCCTTTCCTGCCACCAACTTTTACGAAAACCGCGACCCCCTTACCTTCATTCACGCCGACCCTGGTGCCTACAAATACTTTCATACCCACCGCCACCGATACCTTCACTCCTGTTCCGACGAACACTCCGGTACCACCCACACCTACGTCGACCCCGACAGCATTCTGATCCATGACCGATATTCTCCCATTCCTGAAATCTCTTGTATCGGTTTCAGGTCTCTCCGCGTATGAAGGGCCCGTGGCGCGGCTGATCGCAGAAAAATGGGAACCGTTGGTGGACGAGCTTCACACCAGCCGGCTGGGATCGCTGCACGGGCTTAAACACGGTACGGGGAAATCAGCACGTCCCTCCATCCTGATCGCCACCCACATGGACACGATCGGTCTGATCGTCAAAAAGATCGTGGATGGATTCTTGTATTTCACCAGTATTGGCGGGGTGGATGCGCGCGTCCTGCCGGGGACCCCGGTGCTGGTGCACGCATCCGGCCGCGGCAAGCTTGAAGAAATACCGGGTGTGATCAGCTTGCCGCCTGCCAGGCTGCTGCCAGAGTCCGTCGGGAAGAATGAGGTTTCATTTGGAGATATGCTGGTGGACACTGGCTTGCCGGCGCGCGAGGTCTCGAAGCGGATACGCGTGGGGGACGTGGTCTCCTTTAACACGGAACCCGTTGAAATGTCCGGCGAGACCCTGAGCGGCCACTCGCTCGATAACCGCGCCTCTGTCGCCGCGCTCACGATCTGCCTGGAGGAACTTCAGTCCAAATCGCATGTCTGGGATGTTTGGGCGGCGGCGACCGTGCAGGAGGAGACCACGCTGGGTGGCGCAGCCACATCCGCGTTTCAGTTGCGACCAGCCATCGCAGTCGCGGTAGATACGACCTTTGGGAGAGCACCTGGTGTGGGAGGTTGGGAATCGTTTCCAATGGGAAAGGGTGTGACCCTGGGAATGGGCCCGAATATCCATCCATATCTACACACCCGCTTTAAAGAATTGGCGGAACGCCTGGAAATCCCGTTTGCGGTCGAGCCGATGCCCAAGCACTCCGGCACGGACGCATATTCGATGCAGGTCGCGGCCGAGGGGATCCCCACGATTGTGGTTGAGATCCCCTTGCGCTACATGCATACGGCGGTGGAGATGATCGCTGTGAAAGATGTCCAGCGCATGGGTCGTTTGCTGGCTGAATTTGTGACCGCGCTGGAAGTCGATTTTATTGAAAAGATCGTCTGGGAATAGGCATGCTTTCGATCGGGGCACCGCAATTCAAACTACTGGAACGGTTGTGTAATGCAATGGCCGTTTCAGGCGCGGAGGGTGAAGTTCGGAACATTGTGATGGAGGAAGTCCGGGCTTACGCCGATGAAGTCAAAGTGGATAGTTTAGGTAATGTGCTGGTTACGCGGCAAGGCTCGGGGAAGAATCGCCTGCGCCTTATGCTGGATGCGCACATGGACGAAGTTGGTTTCATGATCGTCTCCGATGGAGAAGATGGGATGTATGAGTTTGATACGGTGGGTGGAGTGGATGTGCGCAACCTGGCGGGTAAGCAGGTCATCGTTGGTAAAGACCACACACCGGGTGTAATCGGGGTTAAACCGATCCATCTTTTGAAGTCCGGGGAAGCGACACATATTCCTGACAAGGATTCCCTGCGCATCGACCTGGGACCCGGCGGTAAGGCACAAATCGGTGACCGGGCCACGTTCGCTACGAAATACCTCCGGGCCGGCCCTTGTATCTTCGCCAAGTCCATTGATGACCGCATCGGTGTGGCGATCTTGATCGAACTTGTGCGCCATGCCCCTGCAAATATTGATCTATGTGCAGCCTTCTCCGTGCAGGAAGAGATCGGCTTGCGCGGGGCCGGGGTGGCGGCTCATTATTTTGACCCGGATCTGGCCATCGCCATTGACTCGACCCCCGCATACGATCTGCCCACACACGACGGCCGTGAGAATATCTCATATAATACGCGGCTGGGATCTGGGCCGGCGATCTACCTTACCGACAGCAATACCTTACACAACCCTCGCCTGATCCGTTTCCTGCAGGAGACTGCGGAGCAAGCTGAAATTCCCTACCAAATTCGACAACCGGGTGGAGGCGGCACGGATGCGGGCAGCATCCATATAGCGCGTGCAGGCATTCCCACCGTTTCCGTATCGGTACCTCATCGCTACCCTCACTCGCCGATCAGCCTGGCGCGCATTGAGGACTGGAAAAATACACTCCACTTGCTGCATTCGGCGGTACGTCATATATCCAAATCCCTGCTCGTTAAGAGTAGATAAACAGATCTGGGTGTTTGAAGTCATAAATCGGTTACCGGAGAATCTATGAATGGTCTGATCGCCCTGCTTGGTTCCGGTGAGTATCTGCCTGTCATGGAGCCTGTGGATCACTATTTGCTGGATAGCCTGGATCTTAAGGACCGAAAAGCGCGCGTTGTTTGTCTGCCAACCGCAGCCGGAGCGGAAGGGGAGGGAAGCGTTAACCGCTGGTCCAGTATGGGCGTGGAGCATTTTCGGAATTTGGGAACAGAGGTTGTGGCTCTGCCGATCATCGATCGCGCCTCTGCAGATGATCCGCAATTTATGCCCGCGTTGGAATCGGCGGACCTGATCTACTTTTCAGGAGGCGATCCGCTCTATCTGTTTGAAACCTTAAATGGCAGCCTGGCCTGGGCTGCAGCTTATAAAGCCTGGTCGCGTGGCGCGATCTATGGCGGCTGTTCGGCGGGCGCAATGATCCTGGCTCAACAAATGCCAAACTTCCGCAGGGCCGGCTTGGGCACGCGTAACGGGTTCGGTCTCCTGCCGGCTACATTCGTTCTTCCGCATTATGATCAGATCCCTGCGTTTTTTAAACCGATGACCTTTGCAGTGCGGCGGGGTTTGAAGGATGAACAATTTATTCTGGGTATCGACGAGAATACGGCTCTGATCGGCAGGGTCGGCGGCGAGTGGAAGGTGAAGGGCGTTGCCAGTGTGCACCGGATCACCAAAAACTCTGACCAGGTGTACACTGATGGTCAATCTGTTAAGCTGTAAACCCCGAGGGCGCGAGAGCGAATGAAGAAGCTTCTGCAGAAATTAACCGAAACTTTCAGTCCGTCCGGATACGAGGGTGCGATCCGGGATGTGATCCGCGCCGAAGTTCGTTCCCTGGCGGATGAGGTCCGCGTGGACGCGCTCGGCAACCTGATCGCTCATAAACGTCCAGTCTCGGGTCGAACAAAATCAAAGCGCTCACAGCCTGTTAACGGCAAACGGATCATGATCGCCGCGCATATGGATGAGATCGGTGTGATCGTCAGCCACGTG
>CAYUUJ010000147.1:0-5841 GCA_964447845.1 uncultured Anaerolineaceae bacterium | reverse complement strand
CGGGCTCTTCGGCTCCGGTGGCTGCCAGCCAGTCCGGCATATCCATGAAGAGCGCATCCAGGTCGCCCTTGGAAAGCGACTCTCTGGAAAAAACGTTATCTCCCGCTTGCTGATTAAAAGCAGGCGAGGAGCTATCAGGCATTGAATTGGAGGATAGAAAAGATGGAGGAGATTCCGCCTGCCCCGCTTGCCCCGCTTGCCCGCTTGCGGGGGTCTGAGTGGAATACACCGCCGGCTCATTTGTACCAAGGTCTTTGAGCCAATCCGGTGATCCACCCAGGAGCTCGTCTGATAATCCGACAGGTTGATCCTTCACGTCGCCCGCAAATGTGGACGGCGTTTCAGTGCCCAGATTTTTAAGCCAGCCAGGTGTTTCATACGGAACATCAGCCGCGAGTTCAGCGCTTGCAGTCTCAGGGAATTCGGTCGCCGAGGGAAACGGACTCGGCGTTCCGGTATCCATATTCTTCAGCCAATCCGGCGTGTCGGCGGAAATCTCCGGTGCAGGCTCGGCAGACGATGCAGTAAAGTCAGCCGGCGCGCCGCTATCCAGATTTTGCAACCAGTCCGGAGTCCCCGACGCGGGAAGAACGGGCGACTCCGCGACCGACTCCGGCGGCGAGCTGTCCAGCGTATTCAGCCAATCCGGAGATTCAGATTCAGATTCAGGGAACGCGGGTTGTGGAGTGATGGATGGTAAAGGCCCGGTATCCAGCTTGCTCAACCAATCGGGTAGTTCTCCAGTATCCCCAGTCCGGGTGGGGCCGGGACCGCCGGCCTGACCCTTCAACCAATCCGGCAAGCCGGCTTCCAGCGGCGCGTATCCCTCCGGCCTTCTCACCGCCGGGGATTGTTCCATGCTCGGCTTGTTCAACTGGTCCGTGTTGGACTCTTCGCTCGCGGATGTACTCTCAAAAAATGAAAACGGATCCACAGCCGGCGTGCTTAACTCGTCATCCGTCGTGAATGCGTTCGCGGAGGGCGGTTCGACATCCGGCTTCGGTATATCGATATCGGTTTTTTGCAGCAAACCTGTGAGGGTATCCTGTTTGGGATCATCCTGCGCGGCAGTAATGTTCGCCAGCCAGGGCGGAAGTTCATTTTCACCGGAAGATGGTTCCGGCGCTTGCGCGGCGGGAATGCTGCCGGGAAATTTAAGTTCCTCCGTGCCTCCGCCCAACTCCACCCAGCGTACTTCGGTGGATTCTCCCGGCCCTGCTTTTTTCCCTTTGCCGGTCTTGCCTGTGATGTTTCCCAGCCAATCCGGGACATCGTCTTCGTCATCGCCGCCCTGGGCTTGCAGACCAGCCAGGAGATCTATCGGGGATTCGTCTTTGTCGGGTAATCCGAAGGAATTTTCGGTATCCTCTTCGGCGGATTTACGCGCCTGGCTGCGCGCGTCGCGCAGCCATTGAGGCAGGATCGGTTCAAGTTCGGCGGTTCCTTTTTTCGTCGGGGCTTCCCCCGGTTCGTACGCGTCGGGGCTTTCCAGAGGCGCCTGGCAGTTCTGGCAGAGTTCCTGCCCGGCCGGGTTCATCGTCCCGCAGGATGGGCACTGGATATCTGACATCATCTGCCCCCGTATGGACGGTCGATCGCGAACAGGACGCGCAGACCGGTGGTCAACGTGCCGAGCGCCACACCGATCAGGATGCCGCGCGCGCCGCCCATGGAAAGGACTTCATTGACCCACGGACGCAGCAGGTTACCGAATAACGGGATCTCACCGAAGGGCAGCAGGGTGGCGGAGCCGATCAATATCAGCAGGGTTGTCGACAGAAAAATGATATTCATCAGGTCCACGCGGCGGCGCAATAAACGCACGGCCGCGTACAGCAGTGTGACCGTCAGGATCGCCATCAAGGCGGATTCGGCGGGCACGATAATTCCGTTCACCAATAATTGAATGGCGAAATGGTCCGGCCCCAGGAACAGGGCAAACACAAATGTCCCGAATAAACATACGATCAACAGAGCGCTGTAGAGCGTGCCCTTCTCGCGTTGCAGGATCTTTTCACCATGCACCGAGATTAAATTAAAGACCCCGAATAACGCGGCCGCGCCGGCCAGGATCATCGCCCAGCTCAATAGGATGTTCTGGATGCCGACCAGCGCATCCACGAAATAACCTGCCAGTATCAACAGGCCGATCAACACCGCAATACCTGCAGTCAGCAAACGCATTAGAAGAGCCCCACTACATTCAACACCGCGCCCGCCAGGAGGACCAGGATCAAGACCCAACGCAGCACATCCTGGACAGTGAGGCTGGCGGTGTGTGCGGGGCCGGCATCCAGATAGGCGCTGGCTGCGAATAATTCTTCACCGATCAATGGCTCTTGCGCGGTGGCATACAGAATGGCCTGGGCGGCCATATCATCCGAACCACCCAAGGTTGGGACATTGACGCGCTCCGCCGACTCGATCAACAAGGCCGACTCGGCGCCGAAGTTGCCCATCAACACATTGGCCGAGACTTGCTCATCGCGGACCACGGACATGGCACCCGCGGCGTAGGAAAACGGACTCAAACCGGTCAGGCGCCCGGTGGTGGGCTGATACAGATCCTCAGCCCCGGAGGCTTGATACCCGGCTTTGAGCGTGTCCTGCGCCAGCAGGCTCAGGATCGGATCCCCCGAGGTGGCCACCGGCGGCTTGTCGCTGACGGAGGTCCGTTCGGCCAGATATCGCAGCATGGACAGCGCCGCGAGCGTGGCACCGTTGCGCGCGGACAGCAGGTCCCCGCGGCCCAGGGAGGCATGCAGGCGCGTGCCATCCTCCACGCTCAAGCCGATGGCGCGATAGAGGCGCGTGAGCGCCGGAATGGGGCGCAGTTTGGGAAGGGATTTTCGCCGTAGAAATGTAAGTAGAAGCAGAAGGGAGGCAGAGCCCGCGATCACGATCAATTCAATCATTTTGGGCCCTTCAACAGCGCTTCGACACCTTCGGTTTGTAGATAAGCCGCGAAGGCGCGCACTTCCGAGTCGTCTTCCAGCGTGCGTGCGAGCGCATCCATTTGATGCGTTCCAAAAAAGCCGCGGCCGAAATAAAGCGCCTGGGCGCCCAGCAGGGCCAGAGGACCTCCCGCTTCGAGCAACCAGGCGGCTAAATGGTCGAGTTGAAAACGTTTCAGCAGTTCGGCCCAGCGTGGCCAATACTCGCGTGGCGTCTGCATGTTCATCAGTATAGCATAATTGTAATGTTGACCTGCGCAGCCCGCCATGGCATGGAATTGCAGCTGAATTGCAGTCTGGTATGGATATTTTTACCGGTTTGATTGGTCATTAATGCGGTTGACCTGGGATTGAATTAAGGACTTAGCCACGGATTACACAGATTTCACGGATTATTTAAGACGGTTTAAGAAAGAAAAATCCGTGTAATCCGCCGAAGGATCCGTGGCTGAGTCCTTTTATGATGCTCGGTTTACCTTCGCCCTCATCACATACCGGTTAAAAGCCCCAAAGCGATATTTGTATTCCTCATCCCCGCGCATGAAATCGAATTCCGCGCGCCCATGTTCGGCCGCCCACTGCAGGGTGTACGCCAGCAGCACCCAGCCGGGGGAGAGCTCCAGAAAGCGATGGTCCACGCCGGAGTTATAGCCCCAGATGCGGTTCCGATAATCGAAGTTAAGCGACGCGGCAGCCTTGACGCCCTCGATCTCAAGGAAGGCCAGCCACAGCCAGCCGTTCTCATGCGCAGACCGAACGCAGGCGCTCATCTGCGCGCGCATGGCGGGTCTCAAAAACTCCGACTTACCGGTGTCGTCTTCCATTAATTTGAACAACGCCTCGATCTCGCGCTGGATGTCCGCGCCCTCGTCCACCAGGTACCAGCGCGCGCCGCGTTCCTCCGCCCTTCTGAGCTTGCGGCGGATCTCATGTCGCTGCTTTTTTTCGATCGTGGCCAGATAGGCTTCATAACTGCCATTCAACGCGATGGTGGGTGTGGGGTGATAGACCTCCTGAGCGTGCGCCCAGCCGCGCCGCTCGGACTCGGCTTTCAGCGCGGCCAGCGTTGGAGACGCGTCCGGCAGGTTATACCAATCGAGCGCCGACCAGCTCCCGGCCTGGGAAGAGGCGAGAAAGTCCAGTAAAGCGGAAAGAAACCGCGTCAAGTCTTCGGCCCGCACGATCAAGTCCAGATAATCCGAGATCTCAATGCTGCCCACCAGCATCAAACACTGCGCGCCGTCATACTGCGCGCGAAAGAGCGGGGCGATGCCGATCAATCGACCGTTCTCGCTGGCTGATAACAGCAGCAGCTCGGGCTCTTCCCACTCGCCTCCGCCGCGCGTCTCCCACCATTGGTTCAGATATTCATATCTTAGAAATGGAACGTCGCTGATACTTTCGGCCAGCAGCGCGTTCCAGGTGGCTGCATTAAATGAAGAAAAATCCTTATGTACGGTGAAATCCATGTTGTTCCAATGCGACGGGGATGCCTGCCAGATTTTACCAGTATAATGATAGCCACACTGCGGCACCGCGGCGCACTTATTAACTGACGTGTCACTTGATCTAACCCTTTCCCCCCTTTATCGAATCAACACGCAGGAACCGGCCGCCATGCCGGGATTACTGGCCGTACAGCCGCCGCGCAAAACCGCGCGCGGCCGCGATCAGGACCGGCTGGTGGTGTATCTATTGCTGAGCGGCAATGCGAGTTTCTCGAGCGCGGAATACAAAGCGCTCGTAGAAAACGCAGCCGCTCAATTCTATAAATCCGCCGGCACACTCACCTCCGCCATGCGGGCCGCGGCCGAGGCAGTCAACCACCCGTTGCTCGAACGCAACATGACCACCAGCGGACGCGGTCAATACGCGGTCGGCTGGCTAACGCTGGCGGCCATGCGCGACTCTCAATGCACGCTCATGCTCTGCGGCCCGATGCACGTCTATCTGCTGGGCTCGGACGCGCGCCACGTTCACGAACCCGGTCTGGCCGGCAAAGGCCTGGGCGTCAGCCAGACCTCTCCGTATTACTTCACACAAACCACCTTGCAACCCAATGACCGCATTTTGCTGAGCGGCAAAGTGCCGGCGGCCTGGGAATCCACGCTGACCGAGAATTCGCCGGCCTCCCTGGAAGCCACGCGCCGCCGCTTCCTGACGCTCACCGGCGAGGACTTGAATGCGGTCTTGATCCAGGCCTCACCGGGCACGGGCGTATTGAACATCACGCGCACGCTCGCGACGCCTCCACTGGAACCGGTGACTACAGCTGAGGCGACTCCGGTACAAGACGAGCCGCGCGCGGCCGACCTCGGCCCGGCGCGCGTTGAAAAGGCGGACTCAGCGTCTGAAGATCTCAACGCCCAACCTTCCGCGTACGCGATCCCACCGGACCCCCTCCCAGCCTCTCCCATCCGAGTACGGACAGGGGAGGAGAATATCGGAGAGGGGAGCAATAAATCCGAGCGGGAATTTCCGGCTTCCATTCCTCGGGCGAAACCAAAAGCCGGGATCGAAGAGCCGCTCGTGATCGAGCCGGCCGTCGTTGAAAGCCCGACGACTGCCCCAGCGGGGCCGCGCGAGCCCTCGCCGCGCACGCGTCTGGCCGCCAAGGCAGTCGTCGGGTGTATGCAAGCCTGGCGCCGTGGCACAGACCGGATGAATCAGTTCGTCCAAAGATTCCTGCCGCGCCTTCTGCCGGGCAGCGAATCCGGCGAAGCGCTGGCCCTGCCTTCCTATGTGATGACTTTTATCGCCCTGCTGATCCCGCTGGTGGTGGTGACTGTAGCCAGCGTGGTGTATTTGCGCTATGGCCGCAGTGTGCAGTATGAAAATTACCATCAACAAGCCCAGAACGCGCGTGCGCAAGCCGTCAGCCTGAGCG
>CAYUUJ010000146.1:0-5855 GCA_964447845.1 uncultured Anaerolineaceae bacterium | reverse complement strand
ACTCGCCTAATTGTTTGGGGATGATCTGCCACCACAACCCAAATTTGTCCTTACACCAGCCGCACATGCTCACTTCTCCGCCGTCAGCGATAAGTTTGTTCCAATACTCATCGACTTCCTTTTGATTCTCACAGTTGACGAAGAATGAAATTGACTCATTGAACTTGAATCTTGGGCCTGCATTCAAGCCGAGAAATTCTTGTCCATTTAATTCAAACGCAACAGAGTAAACGGGTCCATCGGGGCCCGCGCGTTGAACGCTTCCCACTTTTGAATTCTTGAAAATCGAGACGTAATAATTCATCGCCTCTTCTGCTTGTGTGTCGAACCATAAAAACGGGGTTATCTTGCTCATTTGCTTTCTCCTTTGTTAGATAGACTATTGTCAAAGCATCTCGAAAAACATTGCAAAAATACTATTGGCTTGCTACAACATAGCGTAACAGCACTGCTCCGCTATTATATGGCTTTGCGCTCTCGAGCTTGAGGTCAGTGCGGGCATTGATGTTATCGAATAGCCGCTTGCCAGTACCCAAGACAACAGGATGCACCACTGTACGGTATTCATCAACGAGACCAAAATTTGTCAGGCTCTGTACGAGTTTTGAACTGGCAAACACGATCATATCTTTGCCGTCTTGTTTTTTTAGCTTTTTCACTTCTGCTTCGATGTTTCTATTGACGAGCGAGATGTTGTCAAAAGCACCCCACTCTACCCTGGACAATGTTGTTGAAAACACAATCTTTGGTGTGTTGTTCATGAGATCGGCAAATTCCCCAGATTGTGACGGCCAAAATTGAGAAAGTCCTTGATAGGTTATTCGCCCCAACAAAATGGTATCAAATTCTTGAAAGGAAGTTTGAAAGTCAGGTGTTGAGTCGATTACGCCTGGCATACCCCAACTTATCATATTATCTTCGTCGCCTTCAGGCCCTGACATAATTCCGTCAAATGTCGTGTGCAATCCTACGATGATCTTTTTCATTTCGATTCTCCTTTATTTTTTCTTACTTGATTTCATTTTTTCATTTTTCAAATTATCGGCCACTCGATACTTAACAATCTGCTGAATCAACTTTAATGGAAGTGGTTTATCAAGCGCGAATTTGGTGGTGCCTTTTCCACCTGCATATCGTGAAACCGCCTTATTGAATGCATCGGTACCGGAAGGAAGTGGATATAGCGAAACATGATTCTTCCATCCAGCAAAGTGGATCAGGTTCTTGCCGTTCAACTCGAACGCCGCAATCTGGTAACTGATCTTTTCACGTGCATCCGGCACAATGGATTTGATGAGTGCACGTATGTCCTCCAGTATTTTTTGTGTCCCTGCAGGAAAGGTTGCGATGTACTCATCCACTGAGGTAAAACCTTTTTTGCTTTTCATGGGTTATCCTTTTTCACATCTTCGTCAAAATCTCGTCGAGGCGTTCATACCCTTCATTGACGCCGCACTCCATTCCGGATTGGATCATGCCGTCCCGATCAGCAACAGATTGAAAGACGGATTGAGCCGTCAGCCTTGTGCGACCATTTGGCAGGGCTTCGAGTTTCATCGTTTCGAGCGTGACATGTCCGCTTTCGGGAAGACCTTCAAATTCAAAGGTTTGGATCACCCGCTCCGGTGAGACCTCATGGAACACGCCATGAAATCCGTATTCATTGCCATCGCCTTCCTTCTGGATAAATCGCCATCTGCCACCGCTTACGGGCTCGAATGTTTCGACGGTAGTGGTGAGGCCACGCGGCCCGATCCATTGGGCGAAGAGCTTGGGATCGGTATGTGCCTTGAAGACCAGTTCAGGCGATGAATCGAATTCTCTGACGATGAAAAGATCCTGCTTGCCTGGCTCGACTGTGATGGTTGTCTTATTTTTTGATTCCATGCTTTTTCTCCTTTTTTTGCATATCCACGAGGACTTTGTCGAGACGATCAAAACGCTCGATCCATAATTGTTCGAAAGGCGTGACCCACTCGAAAATGGGCTTGAGCTGTTCCGCGTTGACTCGGTACATTCGCTGACGGCCCACCCGCCTCTCGCTTACCAACCCGACCTGCTTCAAGACCCCGAGGTGCTTCGACACCATCGGCTGCGGCCATCCGAGCAGATTAACGATCTGATTGACCGGGAGTTCTTCAGAACCCATGGCTGCCAGGATCTGTCGTCTCTTGGGTTCAGCCACCGCATTGAACGGGTCATGGGTTGTCGGGGTTCTTGCCACATTCAATATTATATTCCGATATCGGAATATGTCAATGTTTATTTTAGAATGGGTGTTCTATTTTGTCAAGGGTATTTCCCGGCACAGATTGGGAATGATCAACTCATCTTCTGGCAAAATAAAAAGACCGCGTTCATCGTGAACGCGGTCTCTCATATAAAAAGATCGAACTCAAAGCAGTAACACACCGGTGAATCCGGCTAGCGCGTCGGCACCGGAAGTTTCACCCACTGCAAGGATTTGGGCCATTGTTTCTTGAATTTCCTTATGATCAGCAGAAATCAAAGCCTGGAAATAATCATGCCATAATTTTCCCGCCTCCCCTTTTCCAACCGACCGCAGCCACGCAGCCGAAAGTGACGTGGTTAGTGGCGCGGCGGCCTTTACTATGTCCTCGGCAATGCCCGCCGCCACCGCTGCCGGATGAATGATCCAAACCGCGAGCAACGCTCCGAACATGAAATCATCACCTGCAGGGGTAAGCCCGATCCCCAAGCCGGCAAGTCGGGATGTTGTTTGGAGAGCGGACGAAATGTCAGCGGCTGCAAGAGCCGTTACGAAATTAGCGATCAGAGTATCAGGGAGCTGGGACCGGTAATTGGAAATTGGCAAGGACTTGAGTTGAACAATAATATCGCTCTTAGCCAAACGTAATTTTCCCCAATCCGGGCATGGTGACCAGACCTCCGCATTGTCTGTGTTGATACGTAGTTCCCCGAGATTAAGTTGATCGGCGCGAAACGAAACCGGGGATTGGACATCCAGATGATCGGTTAGGCAAACCTCACCATCAATCACAAGATTGAACGGCCCGTTTCCAATTCGCTGCGTGACGACGGATAATACTTCCCGGCGTTCATTGGTCAAATTACAAACCTCGTCAAAAACGTGCAGGATACGCGCTTGATGGGAGGCCGCCAACCAGTCCCTCACCATGGGAGCGATCGATATCGCATTAATGGTTGACATATTGTTCTTTCATGGTCCGCCCGATGAACGTATCAAGCGAGATGGGTTCACGGCCCAGGAGCGATTTCAAAGCCTCAGGGTTGCCTGCCAGCCCGAACTGGTCGTAATAATTGAACATCTTGAGTAATGTATCGGCCGCGTACCCGCCCAGCTCCGACACGCGCGACCTCCATTCCACTATTTCTTGTTTTTCAGCACGCACCGGCCGATTCAAAACATGACTGAGTGTCCCTGCCACTTCGGCCTGGCTTAACGGGAGCGTGCCTGCCAGTTCGTAGGTTGCAAAATTATGACCGGGTTCGGTCAATACCTTCACAGATGCCTGGGCGATATCCTCAAGATCGACAAGGCTGATCCGTGCATTCACAGAATAGGGCACGCCAAAGACACCTTCTGCCGTTATTCTTCCCCAGCCGGCCAGCAGATTCTGCATGTAGGGAGCAGGTTGCAGGATCGTGAATGGCAAACCCGATTCGAACAGCATTTCCTCCACCTGCAGTTTTGCCCAGTGATGTGGCATCTGCTCGATCTGGGGATGCAGGACTGAATGATAGACGAAATGCTCGACCTTAGCCGCACGTGCCGCTTCAATGACCAATCTGCCAATCTCGACTTCGTGCTGGTCCATATTGGGACAGATATGATAGACAGCGCGTACATTATGGAATGCCTTCCCCAACGCTTTCTCGTCACGCAAATCACCCACAAACACCAAGTCCGCACCCAGGGCTTTTAAAGTAGGGATATGATCCTTGCGATGGATGAACGCGCAAACGCTCTCGTATTTCGAGAGCGTCTTGATCAGAGTCCTGCCGGTTTTACCGCCGGCGCCCGTGACGAGGATCATGCGTCCCGTTGTGTTGACGCCTGCGCCAGTTCCCACAAACGATTCGAGTTCAGCGGAATTTCCAATATTTCAAAGTCTATGTCATGCAAGGCATCTTCAAGTGCCTGGGCAAACAAAGGACCCACCGGGATCGCACCCGCTTCACCCGCCCCCTTGACACCCATCGGATTCAATGGCGATAAGGTTTCGCCGTGACCGGTATCGATGCGCGGCACATCCAGGCTGGTGGGCAGGTGATAATCCATGAACGTGCCATTCAGCAACTGCCCGTTCTCGTCGTATACCAATCGCTCGTAAAAGGCATTGCCGATCCCCTGGGCCACACCGCCGTGCACCTGCCCGTCCAGGATCAACGGGTTGATCACCCGCCCGCAGTCGTGTACGACCAGATACTTTTGTATGTCGATCTGCATGGTCTCCGGATCGACCTCGATGATCATGGCGTGCACCCCACTGGCTGTTGCGCCGCGCTCCGGACCGAAATAATTGGTCGCCTCCAACCCGGGCTCTGTTCCGGGTTTGACAGCCCCGCGCAACGGATTGGCCTTGGCGGCCAGATCACCCAGCGAGATCGAGAGGCGCGGCATATCCTGCACGCGCACCATGCCGTCCGCCAATTCCAGCTCTTCTTCAGGCGCCTGAAAGTGTTCGGCGGCCAGACGAAGTATTTTTTGACGCACGTCCTTGGAGGCTTCGTTGATGGCGTTGCCCGCCACCACCGCGCCGCGGCTGGCAAAAGTTCCCGCACCCCAATAAAACTGGTCCGTGTCGCCCGTCACCACATCGACATCCGCCACTTCCACGCCAAGCTGCTCCGCGACGATCTGAGCGAAGCTTGTGAAGTGACCCTGGCCTTGCGTGCCGACACCTGTGACCACGGATACCCGGCCGCTGTTCATCACCTGCACCTTGGCGCCTTCGTAGGGTCCGATGCCCGTGCCTTCCACATAGGCAACGATCCCGATCCCCACATGTCTTCCTTCCGCTTTCAGGCGCGGCTGGATCTCATTGATGAATTCCGTATATCCGATCTTCTGCATCGCCTGATCCAGGAGGGGTTCATAATTGCCGCTATCGTAGACCAGCGGAGCGAAATCCTGATAGATGATCTCGTTGTTATATGGGAATTTATCGGGGGTGATGAAATTTCGCCGACGGATCTCGGCGCGATCGATTCCCAGTTCCTTGGCTGCGATATCCAATAAGCGTTCGATCACGAACACTCCATGCTGCCGCCCTGCGCCGCGATAAGGTGTAACGATGGTCTTGTTGGTGAAGACAGCCGTGAATTCACTGAAATAATGAGGGATGTCGTACGGACCCAGCAGCGTACACTGGCTGTTGAGCGGCACAGTCAACCCATAGGGCACGTATGCGCCGGCATCGTGTAGGAAGACGTCGTGCACACCCAGGATGCGTCCCTCCTTGCTCAGTGCCATGGCAGCCTGGTGGATCTGACCGCGCTCGTGGGTGGTGGCCACAAAGTTCTCCGCCCGGTCCTCGATCCATTTGACCGGCCGACCCAGCTTCATGGCGACCCAGGGCACCAGCACTTCCTCCTGATAAAACATCATAATCTTCGGCCCGAAACCGCCGCCGATGAATGGCGCTACGACCCTCACCTGTCGCTCAGACAGCCCCAGCATGCCGGCCAGACCGTTCCGGATCACCACCGGGGCCTGTGTGGTATCCCAGACGGTTAATCGTCCCGCACGCGCATCCCATTGCGCCACGATGCCGCGATTTTCGATCGCCGCCGCGCAGCCATGCTCGTAAAGGAAGCGACGTTCAATAATGAGCCCAGCCTCTTTTCGA
>CAYUUJ010000145.1:0-5858 GCA_964447845.1 uncultured Anaerolineaceae bacterium | reverse complement strand
ACGACTCCGGCGGAGCGCGCATCCAGGAAGGCGTGGTGGCGCTCGCGGGCTATGCAGAAATCTTCCTGCGCAATACGATGGCTTCGGGCGTGATCCCGCAGATCTCAGCCATCATGGGGCCATGTGCCGGTGGCGCTGTCTACTCCCCCGCTCTCACAGACTTTATTTTCATGACGCGCAATACCTCTTACATGTTCGTGACCGGGCCGGATGTCGTCAAAGCTGTGACACACGAGGAAGTCACACAGGAAGAGCTCGGCGGTGCCAGTGTCCATTCTGAGAAATCCGGTGTCTGCCATGTGGCGGCGGATAACGAAGCCGACACCCTGTATTTGATCCGCAAACTTCTCGGTTACCTGCCTCAAAACAATATGGAGGATTCGCCCTTCGTCCCCTTGGGGGATGATCCATTACGCATGGACGAAGCTCTGGATACCATCGTTCCCGAGGATCCGAACAAGCCCTATGATATTAAAGATGTCATCCACATGATCGTGGATGGAGGACAATTTTTCGAGATCCACGAAAATTACGCACAAAATATTGTGGTCGGTTTTGCCCGCCTCGGCGGCCATTCGGTGGGCATCGTCGCAAATCAACCCTCCGTCCTGGCAGGCGTGCTGGATATCGACGCCAGTGAAAAAGCCGCGCGGTTTGTGCGTTTTTGCGATGCATTCAACATCCCAATCATCACTTTCGAAGATGTGCCCGGCTTTCTGCCCGGCACATTCCAGGAACACCACGGCATCATCCGTTCAGGCGCAAAGCTCTTATACGCTTACTGCGAGGCAACGGTGCCCAAACTGACGGTCATTACCCGCAAGGCATATGGCGGCGCGTATTGTGTGATGTCCTCCAAACACATCCGCAGCGATATTAACCTGGCCTGGCCGACGGCGGAGATCGCGGTCATGGGCCCGGAAGGCGCAGTGAATATCATCTTTCGCAAAGAGCTCGAGAAAGCCAAGGACCCGGTCAAACGCAAAGCCGAGCTCGTCGCAGAGTATCGTGAGAAATTTGCCGGGCCGTATGTGGCTGCCGAGCGCGGCTTTATCGACGATGTGATCGAACCACGCGAAACACGGCCGCGTTTGATCAATGCCCTCGAGATGTTGAGCAACAAACGTGACTCAAGCCCGGCCAAGAAACACGGGAATATCCCGTTATAGGAAACCCATGTTTAAAAAAGTATTGATTGCCAATCGAGGCGAGATCGCAGTGCGCATCATCCGCGCCTGCCGGGAGCTTGGGATCGAAACGGTAGCCGTCTACTCAGACGCGGACCGGCACGCGTTGCATGTCCGTTATGCGGACGAGGCGTATTTGCTGGGTCCCGCACAATCGCGCGAATCCTATCTGCGCGGCGATAAGATCATCGACATCGCCCGGAAATCCGGCGCGGATGCGATCCATCCGGGGTATGGTTTCCTGGCTGAACGCGACGATTTCGCAGCCGCCTGTATCGATGCCGGCCTCGCTTTTATCGGACCCAAACCCTCTTCGATCGCGGCCATGGGCGATAAAGCCGAAGCCCGGGCGACGGTCATCAAGGCGGGCGTGGCAGTCGTCCCCGGTACCGAGGACGTTGGCAACTTGACCGACGAGGATCTCCTGCGCGTCGCGCCTGAGATCGGTTTTCCCCTGCTCATCAAAGCCACGGCCGGAGGAGGCGGGAAGGGCATGCGCGAGGTGGTCAGCCTCGAGGAAATGCCAACCTTGCTGCGCTCGGCGCGCCGCGAAGCCGAATCCTCCTTCGGGGATGGAAATGTATACCTCGAGAAATTGGTGGAAGGCGCACGCCACATCGAGTTTCAGATCATGGCGGACACCCACGGAAACGTGATCCATTTGGGGGAACGCGAATGCTCGCTCCAACGGCGTCATCAGAAACTGGTTGAAGAGGCCCCCTCGCCATTCCTGGATGAGGATCTGCGCGAACGAATGGGATCCGTGGCGGTCAAAGCCGCTCAAGCGGTGGATTATGTGAATGCCGGGACGATCGAGTTTCTGGTGGATAAAGACCGTAATTTCTACTTCCTGGAGATGAATACGCGCTTGCAGGTGGAACATCCGGTCACAGAGATGGCAACCGGTGTGGACATTGTGGCTGAACAAATGCGCATCGCGCGCGGCCGGCAATTGAGTTACAAACAGGAGGAGATCCGGTTCAACGGCCATGCACTTGAGTGCCGGATTAATGCCGAGGACCCGTACAATAACTTCCTGCCCTCCACCGGACGGATCACACACATCTTGATGCCCACCGGCCCGGGCGTTCGTGTGGACACAGGCGTTTACCCGGGTTTTGAGATCACACGCTATTACGATCCGATGATCGCCAAATTGATCGTCTGGGGCGAGACGCGCGCCCAGGCCATTTTACGGATGCGGCGCGCGTTGGAAGAGTACCGGATCGTCGGTGTCCGTACGAACATCCCGTTCCATCAAACACTGATGGACTCGCACCGTTTCATGGGCGGACAATATGACACGCGTTTCGTCGAAGAGCGTTTTTCCATGGAAGAGAAGGATGATACCCATCACGAGCAGCGCGCCGAAATCGCGGCGGTGTTGGCGACGCTCGTGACGCATCAGGAAACCGAACGTTCCGCTCAGATCGTCCGCCGCGGCGAACGCGATACCAGCAACTGGAAATGGGTTGGCCGCTGGGAGCGCATGCATCGTTGATTTGTCTGCTGGTCGATTGGTCGAATGATTGGCCGCTTGACGAGCAGACTATGCGACTAGCGACCAAGAGACTACCATGAAATATATTGCAACCATTGAAGACCGTGAATATCTGGTCGAGATCATCGACGAGAAACACATCCGCGTCGGCGACCGCTTACTGGAGGTCAATTTCGAATCCGTCGACGGCCAGCCGGTCTATTCGCTGATCGTGGATGGCAAATCGTACGAATCTTATATTTACCCGGGTGAGGACAATTGGCAGGTCATGTTGCGCGGCCATTTGTATCCCGTCACCGTGGTGGACGAACGCGAAAAGCGGTTGCGAGCCGCGGGCAGCAGCTCCGTGGCCGAGGGCGGAGAGTTTCGCCTCAAAGCCCCCATGCCCGGTTTGGTGGTGGCCGTGCCCGTGACTGAAGGCCAGACCGTCGAAAAAGGACAGGTGCTGGCAATTTTGGAATCGATGAAAATGCAAAACGAGCTGAAGTCTCCGCGCGAAGGCATCGTCGGACGCATCCGCGTTACACCCGGTGAAAGCGTGGAGCAGAAACAGACTCTCCTCAGTTTACAATAATCAACACTGAGCATTCATCATTCAGCATTCAGCATTCAACATTTACCTATGGATGGGCAGGAGACCGAAGCAAAGTTTTACCTGAAAGATGTAAAAAAGTTCCAGACGCGTCTTCAGACATTGAAGGCGCGCTTGATTCAAACCCGCGTCCTGGAACGGAATACCCGCTTTGACCTCCCCGGGGCCAGTCTCCGTGACGAGGGGCGCGTCCTACGGCTGAGACAGGATACGGAAACAAGGCTGACCTATAAAGGACCCAGCCAGGTTGTGGACGGTACTTTGAGCCGCGTGGAGGTGGAGTTCACTGTCGGGGACTACGAGAAAGCCCGCCAGTTCCTGGAAGGACTTGGATTTGGGAAGCTGGTTTATTACGAAAAATATCGCACGGTTTACGAACTCGCTGAAACGCACGTCATGCTCGACGAGCTGCCATATGGGAACTTCGTCGAGATCGAAGGTGAGAATCCCGCTCAAATTCATACGGCCGCAGAAATGCTGAGCCTGGATTGGGGAGCCGCCATCGGAACCAGTTATCACGTCCTGTTCGATCGTTTACGTGAGAGTATGAATCTGAGTCTTGAGGATCTAAGCTTTGGGAATTTCGCCGGGATCGACGTCCTTCCCGAAAATTTAGGCGTGCTCCCGGCTGATCGGTAAGAATCAATTTCCCCGTGAAATAACCCAGAAAGGTGGCCAGCATGTTTTGGGAAGAACTCACCAGCGACAATTTTAAGCCAAGTGTGAAGCAGGTGCAACAGGTTTGCCTGCTTCCGCTCTCCTGTATCGAACGGCATGCCCATCATTTGCCGCTCGCCACGGATATGTTGATCGGGCGCGACCTATGCCGGCGCGCCGCGGCTTTGGAGCCGGCTATCATCTTTCCAAACTATATCTTCACCCAGATCCTGGAAGCCCGCGCTTTTCCCGGCACGATCGCGCTGGAAGCAGAGCTGATCATGCGGCTGTTGGATAATACCTGCCGGGAGATCGCGCGCAACGGCCTGACCAAGATCGTCTTTGTGAATGCCCATGGCGGAAATTATCACTTCCTGCGATTCTTCGCGCAGGTACAATTAGCCAGCCGCCGGGAGTACGTTATCTATGTCGCGGATCCGCCTCTACTCCCCGAACAAAAGGCTGAGGTGGATGCACAATGGGCTACACAGGTTGACGGGCATGCCGGCGAACGCGAGACCAGTATGATGCAAGCCATCCGCCCCGATCTGGTGGCACGAGATAAGTTAAAGGACGACGGAGAAGGACTGCCAAAAGACCGCCTCAAGCAGCTTAACGAACTTGGGGTTTATACAGGGATTTGGTGGTATGGCGATCACCCCACTCATTATCGAGGCGACGGCTTGCCCGCAACACAAGAGAAAGGCGAACGCCTGTTGGAAGCTCGAGCGCAGGCTTTGGCCGCCGCCATTCGATTGATCAAGCAGGATAAAGAAACCAGGCGATTACAGGATGAGTTTTACTCGGCCAGCGACTCATCCTGATCCTGGTTATCTGCCAAAGGTAGCCGAAAAGCAGTTTTGAAAAAATTCCTGAAATTCCTCGCCATTGGGACATTCTTCTCCACTCTCGAGGAATTCCTGACAGTGGTCGTGCTGCAGCGGGACATCCCAAGCTATTTATTCACGCTGTTCGTCTTGTTCCCTGTCTTCCTGACCTTTGTCTATTTTTCCAGCCGGCTTTTAGTCAGATTTATCCCGGATCAGCCAACCCGTGAACTTGCGCATTATTTCATCTACGGATTCCTTGGGCTGATGATCGAGTGGTTCGTGATCGGCCTTTCACCCTGGAGTGATCTGAATGCCAACCCGCTTTTGATGCTCATATTCCAGGTGGGTATGTTTTCATTCTGGGCAACCGTTGCATTTGCGCCGCGCTTATTCCATAACACGAATGAATTAAGCAGGACAATTCGGTCTTCCATACTTAAATTCTTTATTCCTTACTTCGTGATAGTCTATAGCGTCGCGCTCGTCATCCCCGAGGAATTCAGATTTCCAGTTTTGATATCCATGATCATCTTCGGCTATCTCTTTCTGAATCTTTTCTACCTGAAATATTTTCGGAATTTTTTCAAGCCTGGTCCTTAGCGCTCCGGCTCGGCCTGCCTGGTTCTCTCATTTCACCACGACCGGCATATTGAGAAATGCACCATATCGTTCTATAGCGCCATCCAGGGCATCGCGCTCGGCTTTCGTCAGCTTCGTCAAAACACTTAATTCCACGGTCACCGCGTCTTTTTTTATGATCCGTCTCCACCCACCGATGACCTGCCCATTCATGATCAGGATGTGCACCAGAAGCGCGGGGGTATTCCCGTCCAGCTTTTCCCCCCGCATAGCATATGAAATGGCGGTTCGATCTTTGAAGCCGATAAAATATTCGTCATAATTGGGCAGTAGATGTGCGACCGGGGTTTTCTTTTTGGCCGGTGCCGTATGCTCGGTAAACCAATATGCCTGACCATCAATAATTTCGTGCTTGAATTTGGAACTGACATGTTGGATCCCTTTTTTAGCGTCTGCCATGGTCAGCTCCGACCACCAGACAAAATCCTGCAATGTCGCAGGGCCGGGGCTGG
>CAYUUJ010000144.1:0-5881 GCA_964447845.1 uncultured Anaerolineaceae bacterium | reverse complement strand
GCGATCATCAGGAACGTTTTCTGGCGTTGTGGAAACAGATCGCCGAACATTATCAGGATTTTCCGCCCACGGTCTTCTTCGAGCTGCTGAACGAACCGAATAGCGCCATGACCGCCACTTTATGGAATGAATTTGTGGACAAAGGGTTGACCGTCATCCGCGCCTCGAATCCGAAACGGATGGTGTTGATCGGTGGCGTCAATTGGAACAATTACGGCCAGCTGCAAAACCTGCATCCGCCGGATGGCGAAAAACGGATCATCGGTGTGTTCCACTATTACGAGCCCTTCCAATTCACACATCAGGGTGCGGAGTGGGTCAGCGACAGCGGTCCCTGGCTGGGGACGACCTGGGATGGGACCGACAGCCAAACGGCTGAGGTGAGGGCTCACTTCGACCAGGTGTCCGCCTGGTCGAAGGCGAACAACCTGCCCGTTCACCTGAATGAGTTCGGCGCGTACTCCAAAGCCGATCCGGCGTCACGCGTCCGTTGGACGGACTTTGTGGCGCGCGAAGCGGAGCGGCGCGGTTTCGCCTGGGCGTATTGGGAATTTAATGCCGGGTTCGGAGCGTATGATCCGGTTGCCAAAGGTTGGCGCGAAGTTCTGTTGAGAGCGCTTATTCCATAAAAAAAGAGCGACGCACTTCAAAAGTGCGTCGCTCTTGGTTATATATTACCGGCAATATTCACAGCGTGCGTGTACGGTAGGTTTCATAATCCGGCACCAGACGGTCGTATTCCCCATCCATCAACGGCGAGGAGATCATGAAATCCGCGGAGGCGCGGTTGCACGCGATGGGGATATTCCACACCACTGCCATGCGCAGGAGCGCCTTTACATCCGGGTCATGCGGCATCGGTTCGAGCGGGTCCCAGAAGAAAATCAAAAAATCGATCTCGCCGTCCACGATCTTGGCGCCGATCTGCTGGTCGCCGCCCAGGGGTCCGCTCTGCAGACGGGTGATCTCGAAACCCAATTCCTTTTCCAGGAGCGTGCCGGTGGTCCCGGTCGCGTAGATCTGATGATGGGCCAGCAGGTCGCGGTTGTATTTGGCCCATTCGACCAGGTCGCGTTTCTTGTTATCGTGCGCCACGAGCGCGATCTTTTTATCATGCTCCATGGCTATCTTCTTGTTTGTCATGCCCATACTGACTTCCTTTCAGATAACATTAAACGCGAATTGCGCGAATAGGCGAATTACGCCAATCCTCCAAAAAGTATTCGCGATATTCGTTCATTCGCGTTTTTCGCGTTTCAAACACAACCAGCCTTGATTATCCAAAGTCACCTTATTGTCTTTCTACCTCTCCACCGAGACGATCGTGCCGAGTGAGTTCAACTTCAAAGTCCATGTGCTGCCGATCTGGAATTGCTGGAATTCGCTTAAGTCATCCGGCGAATAGGTTTTCTGGCCCAACTCGGTTGTGAAATAGACCGTGAATTCGTCCGAGGCCGAGCCGAGCCGTTGACCGCTGCTGAAATTCGGGTCTGCGTAAACCGGGAAAAGATTATCCCCGTCCAGCGTGTAAGTTTGGATCGTCTGCCATTCGATCACAGAATAAGAGCAATATTCCGCGCTCTCATTGTGGCACTCTTCCACCACCTCGGCATAACCGTTGCCCTGATCGATCGTGCGTTCTTCGCAGACCTGTTCACTCTCGGTGTGACAGGACACATCATAAGCACCGCTCGGAGGGCTGCCTGCCTGGTTGGAGTAGAACACTTCGTCCTGCGCTTGCACGGGCACGGAAGTCTCCCAATGCACTTGCTGTACCTGAGCCTCCAGGGATTTTGAGGGAAAGACGAACAGGAACAACACCGCCAGGCAGCATAGTAATAAGCCGCCTGCGATGCCGCCGATCAGAGGCCAGTTGGTTTTCTTTTTGGCTGAAGGGGATCCGGGAGGCACCGTCCTTGCGTTGGCAGTCGCAGCCAGCACCGGAGAAACGAAGCGCGGCAGCGGTGCGCCGCATTTGGAACAATTCACGCTCGCGGCGGGGTTGGCCGTTCCACAGTTGGTGCAGGTGACTTCTTTCGGCCCTTCATTGCGCTGCAACTCTGCGCCCGCCGCGCGGCGCTTGGCTTCCACCAGGTCCCCGCCGCATTGCGTGCAGACCTTTGCATCGCCGCGGTTGCGCGTGCTGCAGTATGGACAGATGTAATCTGCTCCGCCTCTGGCCGCTTTGAGCGCGTTCTCATCGGTCACCAACTTTTCGTCGGCGGCGCGCTCGAACTGGACGTTTTCAGGCTGCGGCGCGCCGCAGTTCTGGCAGGTCTTGTTCCCACCCGGATTGCGCGTGCTGCAGTTCGGGCAGGTCCACTCGAGCTGGACGTAACCAACGGTTCGTTTGCGGGCCATAATTGCTCCTTGTTGAACTAGAGAAATCTTAACGCAAAGGCGCAAAGTCGCCAAGCAAAAGATAAGTGCGTCGCATTTGATTCATGCAGGCAGAGCCTCGTGGGAAAAATGCGACGCACTTGTGCTCATCAATACCCATGCCACTGGATGACTTCGTCCAGGCGTGACTCACGATCCGGCTCCGGGCGCGGGTTCTTGTCATCCACTTCCGGCCCGGACTCCCGGCCTGCCAGCGCGGCGAAGACCGCCGCGGCTCCGTTGGCGACGTTCTGCGGATCGTAACCGCCTTCCAACACGAACACAATTTTGCCGGCGCAATGTTCGTCGGCCAACTCCACCAGTTTTTTTGAGATATTGAAATAACCTGCGGTGGTCAACCCCAGGGATGTGATCGGGTCGTTCCAGTGCGCATCGAAGCCGGCCGACACAAAAATCATCTGTGGGCGGAATGCTTCCGTCAGCGGCTTGACGATGCGGTCCAGCATATGCTCGAAGGTCCGGTCACCGGCATAGGCGCCCAAGGGCACGTTGACGATCCGTTTTTTAGCGTGCGGCGCGTCCTCGATCCAGCCGGTGCCCGGATAAATTCCCCATTGATGGCTGGATAAGAAAGCCACACGCTCTTCATTGAAGAAGGCGGCTTGGGTCCCGTTGCCATGATGCGCATCGAAATCCACGATCAGGACGCGTTCCATTCCACCCGCCAGCGCCTGGCGCACGGCGATGGCGATGTTATTGAAGATGCAAAATCCCATGGCGCGCTGCGGCTCGGCGTGATGCCCGGGCGGACGGACGATGGCGAAGGCGTTGCGCGCCTCGCCGTTGAGCACCGCGCCTGTGCACGCGATCGCCCCGCCTGCGGCCAGGCGCGCGTCTTCAAAGGAGGACTTGGTGACATACGTTGGGGCGTGATCGATGACCGCCGGCGCTTGTTCGCGGCAGACCCGTTCAAGCGCGGTCACCAGCTCCGGGCGGTGGACGGAAGCGATCTGTGCATGCGTCGCAGGTTGAGGCTCGAGACGCGTCGCTGCGAAAGAGTCCAGCCGCGGCTCCAGCAGATCAAGCCTGCCCGGCCGTTCGGGATGATCGGCATAGACATGTCCCGGTGACAAGACAAAAGAGTAGGCAGTGCTCATTACCGAATTATACATGTCATAAAAGTTGGCCGGGAACGTATATATACATGTCCCGCCCGCGTTCTGATAAAGAACCGCCGTCTTCGATCAGCAGGGGGGGGACATGCTAACCAAGGCGGCGGTTGACACCTCATCCGGAAAAACCATGACAGGTGTCGATGCATGTACTATACACCTGTGGGATTTTCAAAGTATTAATCCGGGATGAGAGTTGTTGGGATGCTCCTGGCACAGGCTTGAAAAGACTCATATGTCTTATAATGTATACACTCATTAACTGGAGGAGTGATCCATGTCAAACAAATCCGGCAATCTTATGGTCCCGCCGCGCGGTGGCACGTTGAGCGATATCGTGAACCGCTTGAAGCTGATCACGCGCCTGCTGGCTGACCGACGCGTCAGTCTCTGGCTGAAGGTCATCCCGTTCGGCGCGCTGGTCTATCTGATCTGGCCGATCGACGCCATTGCAGGCATCCCGATCGTTTCCGCATTGGACGATACTGCCATCCTGTGGTTGGGTTCGTATCTGTTCGTTGAGTTGTGTCCGCCGGACGTGGTGAAAGAACACACCAAGGCTCTGATGGGCGAGACCGCCGCGGCCAAAGACGATGTGGTGGACGGCGAAGCCACCGAATTAACCGAGGAAAATTAGTGAACACTGGATTATGCTACGCGTGCTGCTGATATTGAGCCTGCCCGCGCTGGCGGCCTGTGGATTCTCAGGGACTCCGTCCCTCTCCACAATTGAGCCTGATTCCGTGATCGCTACCTCCTCGTCCCCAACCCTTCTTGCCGCTACACCCGCCCAGACGCCTATCCCGCCGACGGTGACACCGCCCAGCGCGACCGCCTTCCCAGACCCCGGTGTGTACGCCTGGAAGGTCGTCGCAGCTGGTCTGGTAAGACCAGTCGATATTCAATCCGCGCGGGATGGAACGGGGCGATTATTCATCATCGAAAAGCCCGGCCGCATCCGGATCTTGCAAAACGGCATGTTGCTTGAAAGGTCATTTCTTGATATTGACGACCGCGTCCGGAGCTTCGGCATCGAACAGGGTTTGTTGGGATTGGCGTTTCATCCGCATTATAGCGAGAACGGAAGCTTCTTCTTGAATTACATAGACCGAAGCGGTGCCACGGTGATCTCCCGTTTCGAAGTCTCAACCGATCGCGATCTGGCCGACGCGGCAGGTGAGGAGGTGCTGCTTCGCATAAGGCAGCCCTTCGAAAATCATAACGGCGGTGGGCTGGCTTTTGGGCCGGATGGTTTTCTCTACGCAGGTCTCGGTGATGGAGGCGGAGCCGGCGATCCATTCGGCAATGCTCAGAATCTCGATACGTTGCTTGGGAAAATCCTGCGTTTGGATGTGAACGGCGCGAAACCGTATGTCCTTCCGTCTGACAATCCTTTTGGAAATGAGATCTGGGCCTACGGCTTTCGAAACCCCTGGCGCATTTCTTTTGACAGCCTGACCGGCGATCTGTACATCGGAGACGTGGGGCAGGAGGATTGGGAGGAGATCGATTTCGTTCCCGCGGGCTCCCCGAATGGATTGAACTTTGGTTGGGATCATTACGAGGGCGATCATCCATTTTCAGATGGCGGCTCGCAGGCTGAGTTTGTCTATCCTGTTGCAGAATACAGTCACGATCTCGGTTGTTCGGTGATCGGCGGATATGTTTATCGCGGTTCAATGCTTGAGTGGAATGGCATTTATTTATACGGAGATTATTGTTCGGGAACGATCTGGGGGCTGATCCGCTCCGGCAGCGGGTGGCAGAATCAGCCGTTGTTCGATGCAGGGATGACGATCACATCTTTTGGTCTGGATGAATCAGGTGAGATCTATTTCGCCAGCGATGGCGGCAGCGTTCATCGGCTTTCTATTCAATGAGGAACCCCATGCGCCCAGCTTTGTGTTTACTAATTTTGCCTGCGCTTGTGTCTTGTGGATTATTTGGAACAGCGACTCCCGCGGCGCCCGGGCTTGATCCCGCGACGGAAGTTTCCGCGCCGGCCGTGGCGGATACGCCTGCGGCTGAGCCGGTCACTGAGACCTCGGCTCCTGTGGTTGCCGATGCCTTCCCGGATCCAAACGCCTATACCTGGGAGTTGGTGGCGGGAGACCTCTCGCGTCCCGTGGACGTTCAACATGCAGGCGATGGGTCCGGCCGTATCTTCGTGGTCGAACAACCGGGTCGCATCCGCATTATCCAGGACGGCCATTTGCTGGCGACGCCGTTTCTTGATATCAGTGAGCGCGTGAACGATGGCGGTAGCGAGCAGGGGCTGCTGGGCCTGGCCTTCCATCCGAGATATACGGAGAACGGCATATTCTTCGTCAATTACACGGCGGACAACGGTGATAACACAGTGGCGCGCT
>CAYUUJ010000143.1:0-5911 GCA_964447845.1 uncultured Anaerolineaceae bacterium | reverse complement strand
CGGGTGAGAAAGTGAGGCGCCCGCGCGTAGACGTTGGCAAATCCGTCCAACCAGTAACGCTGATAGCCCGCGAAGTCCTCATCCCCGCCGTCCCCATTCAAAGCAACCGTCACGTGCTGACGGGTCAGCTTCGAGAGATGATAGAGCGGGATCGCGGACGCATCCGCAAACGGCTCGCCGAAATGATCCGAAAGGATCTCGAGCGTGGACGGGATATCGCCATAGGTGAGCGTGAACTCGTGGTGATCGGTGCCGTACTTTTCAGCCACCGCGCGCGCGTATGGAAGCTCGCTGAAATTCTGCTCTTCAAACCCGGCTGAGAAAGTTTTTACCGGGCCGCTGGCAAATTCAGACATCAAGGCCACGACGATGCTCGAATCGAGGCCGCCGCTGAGATGCGCGCCCAGCGGCACCTCGGAGAGCAAACGCATCTTCACCGCCTCGCGCAGACGGACGCGCAACTCCTCCGCCAACTCATCCTCGGAGGCAGTCCACTTGGGCTGATAGGCGAAGTCCCAATATCGCTGCAGCCGCGCCTGGCCGTTCTCCCAGACCAACGTATGCGCGGCCGGAAGTTTATGAATGCCTTCGTAGACCGTGAGCGGTTCGGGAATATATTGGAAGCTGAGATACAGGTCGATGGCTTCGAGATTTATATCCGGGCGTTGCGGCAGAGCGGCCAGGATGGCGCTTAGTTCCGAGCCGAAATACAGCGTACCATTTTGAATTGTGTAATACAGCGGTTTCTTGCCAAGCCGGTCGCGGGCCAGCAGGAGGCGGCGCTTTTTTTCGTCCCACAGGGCAAACGCGAACATGCCGCGCAATCGCTGCACGCAGGCATCGCCTTCATCCTCATAATAATGAACAATGCACTCGGTATCGGTCTGGGTGGTGAAATGATGGCCGCGCCGTTCCAGTTCAGCACGCATGGCGGGATAGTTGTAACACTCGCCGTTATAGACGATCCAGATACTTTCATCCTCGTTGGCGATCGGCTGATCGCCGCCGCTGACGTCAATGACCGCCAGGCGGCGCATCCCAAGGGCTGCTCCAGCGCTGATATGGAAGCCATCGCTATCCGGACCGCGGTGGGCGATGGCCGCGTTCATCTTTTCAAGCACGGCGCGCCCGGGGTTAGTTTGATCGGAATGGGAAAATCCGCAAATACCGCACATTTCTGAATCCAGTCATTCTTTACCACCAGGACACGCAGGCACAAAGTCACAATGTGACTAACTTTTTTTCTTCGTGACTTCGTGACTTGGTGTCTTAGTGGTTGAGGGTTACTTTCTCTGCTGTATGAACAGAGTTTTGCAAAACCGTCTCATATTGACGGGCGACGGTATCCCATGCGTATTCCTGTTCGACACGCCGGCGACCGGCGCCGCCCATCTGTTCCCGCAAGTTCGCGTCGACGAGCAGCCTGCGAAGACCTTCGCGCAGCGACTCCACATCCTCGGGAGCTGTCAGCGCGCCTGTCATGCGATCCAATACCAGTTCCTCATTTCCAGCAATTCTGGTTGCAACAACGGGTAAGCCGCTGGCCATGGCTTCAAGAATGGCGTTGGGCATGCCCTCATGACGGGATGGGAAAAGGAATACGTTGGCTTGATGATACCATTTCGCCAGTTCTTCGTGCGCTTGCCACCCCAGGAAATGAACTCGTTCGGTAAGACCCAATTGCTGAGCCAAAGACCTTAAGCCCGGCATTTGCGCACCATCCCCTGCGATATACCACGCCCAGTTCAGGTCTTTCAATCCAGCCAGGGCTCGCATGCCAATGTCCAACCCTTTTTGATACACGACGCGCCCGACTGTAAGAATCTGCGCGGGACTCCATTCACGCGTCCCGGCCGTATGACGGACCAGATCCACGCCGTTGGGAATGATCGGAATGTCGGTCTGCGCGTCAAAGTCGCGTGCCAGGTCGCGCAGTCCCTGGCTGTTGGCGATGACCGCGGACGCATCCCTCCATATCAAGCGCAGAAATGGCGCGATCAGCTTGTGATAGATACGAAAATCATAGGGTCGAAATCCAGGTACGTCCCCACCGCGCAGGGATACGACATACGGGATCCGATATCTTTTCTTCAGCAACCAGGCAATCGCGCCGCTGGGCATCCCAAAAAAAGCCAGTGTCACATCCGGTTGGAATTGATGGATCAGGTTGGGTAGGCGCAGCGAGGCGGCGGCGATAAAAGCCAGCTGCTCGAGCGCGTCGGAGCGGTCCGGTCTGCGCCGCAGCGCCGGAACACGCCTGACGTTCACGCCATCTTTATTCTCCAATCGGGGCAGGTCTTTAAAATGGGCGGTCCACACCTCCACTTGATGACCGGCGGCAGCCAGGCAGCGGCCGATATTCGCGCTTGCATTTCCAGCGCCGGCGCCGATCGGCGGATATTCGCTGTTGATAAGCAGGATTCGCATGTCTGGGATCAGCGCTTTGTTTTCCGCTTCTTAACGGGAGAATTTCGTGCGGAATGCCCGCGTACTTTTTTGGCAGCCGCCTGCTCCTTCGGCCGGTTATAGGATGTGAGCGCTGACCGGGCGGAAGAAGCAAGGTCGGATCCGAGATTCATGGTTGCGCGAACGGTATAGGTCGGTTTGGCCTGCGACTCGTGATAGGTGCGCACGAGCAACTCGGCGATCAAGCCCATCAGGATGGCTTGAAAGCCAAGGATCGCGAACATGACAGCCAGCTGGAAGATCGGCGAACCTAACACGGCGACGTTATAGATCAAGCGGCGCAGGAAGAGGTACAGCAGCATCAGCGCGCTGCCCAGGATCAAGCCCATACCGGTGCCACCGAACAGGTAGATCGGCTTGTTGGAAAAACTGAGCAGGAATTTAACCGTAAACAGGTCCAAAAGCACCTTGACGGTGCGTTCGAGGCCATAATTGGCCCTGCCAAATTTCCGCGCGTGATGACGGACAGGGATCTCCGTGATACGCGCGCCGATCGAATGCGCAAAGACGGGGATAAAGCGGTGCATTTCACCATACAAACGGAACCCGGCCAGCGCGTCGCGGCGATAGGCTTTAAGAGTGCAGCCATAGTCGTGCAAATGCACGCCGGTCACCCAGGATATCAAACCGTTGGCCAGGATGGATGGCAGGGTGCGCGTCAGACTGTTATCCTTGCGATCTTTGCGCCAGCCGCTGACGAGGTCGTACCCTTCATTCAGCTTTGCGAGCAGCAGGGGAATATCCTCGGGATCATTCTGCAGGTCTGAATCTAAAAGGACGATGATCTCGCCGGCTGCATGATCCAGGCCTGCGGCAATGGCAGCCGTCTGGCCGAAGTTACGGCGGAAGACCACCACACGCACGTGCTGTTTGTCCTGCCCGGCAAGCGTTTGCAACACAGCCAGGCTGTTGTCGCGGCTGCCATCGTCCACGAAGATAACTTCCCACTTGTAACCCAGCGGATCGAGGGCGCGGTGGATGGCTTTGAACAGCAAAGGCAGGTTTTCTTCTTCGTTATAGACCGGTATAACAAGCGAAAGATCCACTAGCTCTCCAATCGCGTGCATTCGTCCCAAGGATGACGATCGGAAAATCCCGGATCGCCATGACATGCATTACTCATCAATTGTTTATATCCCATCTCCAGACCAGTTGATCTCCGAAGGCTCCCACAAATTCGACTGTATTATAGCCAATTTGAAATGCAGCCTGGGGTAAAGTCCGTGAATTTCGATAGGTATCAAGCACAATCCAACCGGATTTATGCTGCTCCATAAGCACGGCCAGATTCTGCCGCAATTCTTCCGCACTATATACCTCGTCATGGAAAATCTCGACGTCGGGCACGCCCCTCCAGCTCGCATACCTGGCATACACGGTGGACACCACGATATCGCCCGGCCTGGCTTCCTCTAAAAGAAACGTCTCCACCGGCAGCATATCGTGCTGGTATTCATCGGTGACCGGCATAAACCTGGGCTTGTCGTAGGAATTCGGCGCCAGGATTTGCCCTGCATTCACACTTAACGGCAGTAACAAAAAGAGCACGACCAGCGAAGCAACCAGGGCGCGACCGGATAAAACGGAGCGGATCGCGGTCCAGATCGCATAAAAACCGATCCCCAGCAGCGGGATAAACCAGATCTGGACACTGAAGACATAGCGGGGACGCATATGCCGGCCAAAAAACAGGAGAAAAGCAAAGATCGAAACCAGGAATATTGTTGACAGGAATAAGGGAACAAAGTTATGGCGGTAAAATGCCACGCTCATGACAATGGAAACCCCAAACGCAGCCATGAACGCCAGCGCCAGTCTTTCAAAATACCATTGTTGTTGGGGATTGGGGAAAAAAGGCCGCAGAGGAAAGGCTTGAAATCCCAACGAAACACTTAACCCGGGATCCAATGTGGCGAAATAATAAAGCAGCGCAATGGTGCATCCCCCGGCTAAAACTCCCAGGATGAGAATATTGGTCTTGTTTTTCAAATCAAATTTTGCCAACAAGAACAGGAACAGCGTACCGAAAGCGATCAGCATGACCTTGGCGGTTGAAAACCTGTCGAGTACGATGATATAGATGAAGGACAGGAACAGGACCAGGGCCGGGACGTAAAGATAAGGGCGTATTATTTTTCTCCAGTCTTTCGTGATCACGAAGCCCTCCGGAAAGCGCGTAATGAAGACGATCATCCCGTAGGCTATCCAGTAAAAATAGAACGGATAATAGGCATATTCCCTCACGATTTGCGCGATGGCAATGATCCAGGGACTGGTCGCATATAGGATGCAGGCGAGTATGGCGGCTTTCCGGTTTATTTTTTCCACGATCAAAAACAACGGGATGACGGCCAGGGCATTAAAAATGATCCCGGCCAGTTTCGCGGCCCACAAGTTGAACCCAAATAGGCCGGTAAACATTGCTACCGGCAGGGTAACGGTGTACAAACTCCGTTGATACACCGTAGCCAAAGGATGACCCGACAAAACATCCTTGGCTGCAGCCAGATGAACCGGCTCGTCGTTGTACAGGTAAGGGTGTCCCAGGAAAGATACGCGCAGCAGCAATGCGACGAGCATGAGGCCGGCGATGACGACCCACTTCTGAAGCAGCGTTTTTCTCTTTTCCTGCCTGGCGGTCTCTGCAGAAGCATTCATTTGAGATGCGGTCGGCAGCATCGACGCTTCAAACGCCCGGACTAACTTCGCTCTCTCTTTCCACACAAAAAGGCTGATTCCGAAACACACAACAATAAAATTAAGGGCCGCCAGCAACAGCACCATTTCGCGGGACGCATAGAAAGGGATGGAAAAATAATGATTGTAGGTATATTTATCATTCCGCTCTTGATAGAGATCCACGCGCTCGGTAAAGTTCTTCCATGAAACCTCCACGACGCCCCCTTGCGGCGATCTGATAAAAACCAGGGCGGCCCTTTCGCCCGCCTTTCCGCTCCACTGAAATGAGTTGTCTGCCAGGTCGGTCAGGGTGAGTTGGCTTCCCTCTCTAGTCCAACCCTGATAATCAATTCCGTCATAAGACACCGGGCCGGCGGAGGTGAAGAAATAATTGAGTACGATTTCCGGGTTTTGGACTCTTTGATCGGCCGGCGCGGAGATTTTCACGGTTTGATCGGGTGCCAAAAATATAATATTTTCCGCCAGCAATTTCAAAGGATTCGTGCCGGCCGCCATTAAAAATATCCCGAACACGATGCTCACCGCTACGGCCAGCCAGCGCTGGAACGGTTTCATTTCAGAAAAAACAGGTTCGATTAACCGGTCAAGCAGGAAATAATATCCAACCGCACCCATCCAGCCCAGCCCGGCCATGATCAATAATATTTTCAAACCCGGTACCGGAGAGATCCGGAACAGGTAATAGTTGTAGATGGAAAGACTGAACGACAGCCCGAGCAACACGGCTGGAAAAAGGCGGCCGCGC
>CAYUUJ010000142.1:0-5914 GCA_964447845.1 uncultured Anaerolineaceae bacterium | reverse complement strand
TCGCATCCGTGAATGCTTTGCCGTCCAGGGCTGGCCGGCGCTGCGCTCGGATATCGGTCCACTCCAGCTCTCCGGGCAATCCGGGGAACTGCTGCTTGAACGCTTGTTTGGCTTTGGATTGGGTTTCTGCGTGGATATACATGCCCCAATCATCGTCGTTGAAACACCACCAGGCTTTGAGCATTTAGGCTTTCTCCGTTTCTACAGCAACGGGCAGGGGGACTGCGAAATGCACCGATACTTGCTCTTTCAAGATCCCGACCAGCGTGCGCTCGACGATGCTTTTGAAGCGGCTGGTGCAAAATTCGCGCTGAAACTCATCGGCGCAAGCAACGTGCAGCGTCTGGTCCATCCAGAGGATCGGGTGCGTGTCTTTGATGTGTTGGAATGCGCTCCGGGAAGAGTCGCGCGCAAGCTCTGTAAGCACGCGCATCCAAGCCAGGTAGATCTCGGACGTCGGGGAAATTCGAGGCACGGAGAGTTCGAAATCTTGCACGACTCCCATCGGTTTTAGCTGCTGGAGTTGGTCCAATAAGCCCACCGGTTCGTCGGTTGACTTCCCGGGATACCAGCGATCCTCGACCTGACGGCTGTAGAAAGCGTAGTACTTCTTGGGCGCCTTCGTGCCTTCACGCATCCTGGCCACAATCCGCTGGGCAATAAAGCTCGGTTTCCCAGCGTTGATGTGTATTTGCCAGTCAATCACCGCTACGACATCGGACTCACTCCAACCACGGCTAAGAAAAAGGATTTCGAGTTCTCGCCAGACCGAGCGATAGATCCCTGCCTGCTCGAGCTCGGCTTTGAGTTCTGGGGAAATCGAAAATTTTGCAGCTTGCCCCTCCTCCTCCTCCTCCTTGGTTACTAATGACGGTTTAATACTTCGGGTGACACCAGTGACACCCGAATCCCTGTCACCCGAATCCCTGTCACCCCCCAGGGTGTCAGCCTGACGGGGTGTCACGGTGACACCCCTCCACCCTACGTCCAGCCAGAACTTACCTGCGTCGTCCTTGAGCGGGAACCGGTACCGGTTTGTCCCTCGGGGCCCTTTACCTTCGGAGACCAGGAGACCAAGGCTCTCCAGGGTGCGCACATAACGCTGGACCGATCGCTCGCTGTAGCCGGAAATCTGCGAAACCGTCAGGATCGATGGATAAGCATGTGTGCCGTCTTCCCAGGCATGCTCGGCGTAGATCGCCGCGGTGAATTTGTGCTCGCTGGTGAATTCGGTCATGATCGGAAGCTTGAGCACCAAGCCCACGATGAGTCCGCTCATGGTTGTGGCTCCTTGGCGGCCAGATGATTGCTCAGTAGCTCGTTGAAGCCCTGCATAAATCGATCGGCGGCCGGCTGCCCCTGCAACTTGTGGATGGTCGCAGCCAGGACCGCGGCCGATCTCTTCAACCGCCATATGCGATACGATCGCCGCAGGCGGCCAACAATGCCCGTTTTTCTCACAGGCCGCGGCGTTGCGAGATAGATCACCCGGGCGCCATACAGCGGGATCCATCGGACCCGCATGGCTTCTGCATGGTCGAGCGCCTCGGCGGCCTTTCGGAAAACGCGCGGATGACCAGGCATGACCCAGCCCGTCTTAGCCGAACCGAACTTAGGAGAAAAGACTCGCAGGCCGTTCCTGTGTTTGACTTTTAGATATCCAGCTTCCAACACACGTGGGTTGATCATCGTTTTTCCTTTTCGTTCGGGATGAGCAGCGATCGATCCAGAGGGATGGGCTTGTGCTGGTTCTTCACGTGCCCGGCCTTGGCGGATGCAGCTGCGGGTTTGGGATCTCGCCCCTCCTGGACCGCTTTCATGAGGCGTTCAACGTCCGGACTCCATCCGCAGTCGGGTTCTTTACAGGCGTACTGCGCAGAGAGTGCGGCGCACTGGGTGCGCACTGCGGCCTGGGTGCGGCGCACCTCTTCCGCAGTCTCCCGCTCGTGCGCTGCACGTGCGGCCTTGGCGGTCGCCTTGGTCGTTGCCTTGGAGACTGACGGCTGCTCGTCCAGGGCGATCAGGCCCTTACCCGAGACGGCGCCTGCAAGCACGATGGCCAGATCCGCCACCAACGGCCAGCCCACAGACCAGGCGACGCGCAGCTCCGGCGTGAGGAACGTATCCGGGAGCCGGTAGTAGATGACCGGTGAGACCAGGAGCGGCGAGAGCAGCAACATAATGAAGAAGGCGATCTGTGCCTGGCGTGTTCGTTTATCGCCTTTGATACTGCCGTACCTGCTCGCAGCGATCGCAAGCGATACGTTAACCACCACGCCTGCGATGAAACCGCCGATGCTGAATGGACGGCTCTCGATATATCCGCCCGCCAGGCCGAAGTTGTAAGCAGCGAAGGAGGCAGCCAGGACCAGGATCACTTTTTCAACCGGGAAGCGCTTCATTGGCTAACTATCCTCCGGTGGTGGGTAAAACTCGATCTGCTTGGATAGAACCTGGAGCTCCTGCTTATAAGGCGCATGCGGATTGCTCGGCTGGCGAAACTCAGTGATCGCCATGTCCACCAGCTTTTCAAAGCCCTTGGCGGCTCGCAGGTTGGTCTGTGTTCGATTTGCGAAATAGGTCTTCTGTGCCGTGCGCATCTTGGCGACGAGCTCATAGAATTCAGCGGGGGTCATGCCTTCTCCTTTGCGTTTAGATCTTCAAACACGAACGGCCGGTCAGATCGGGTGGCCATCCGATGGAGGAGCTCAACCGCCGTGGTCTCGATCCAATCCCAGGCAATGCCCAGGTCCGCAGCTGCGGCCTTCGGGCTCCATTCGTTCATCCAGTAGCTGCTGTCGTTGGCAGCCTGGCGGGTGATCATCTTCATGCGGACCATGTGGTTGATGAGCCGGTCGTACATCTCGTATTCCGTGAGCTCACCACTGGGATCGAATACCTTCTTACGCCCGTCCACCAGCTGGTGCTTGGACATCACCTTCTTTTCGGTGGAGTGGTAGAGGAAGTAGGCTACGAAATAATCGGTGATCCCGGGGTCCGCATTCAGGACCGCATACGGCTGCTCATCGATGGCCAGCGTCCCGGATATCAGCCTGGTCGCACGCCGGCGGTCTGCGTGCATCATCTTTAGAGTCTCGGGATGCACCCCGTTTGCTGCACGCAGCGCAAGCACGTCCGCCGTTTCGTTGGCAGCGTGCATCAGCATGATCTTCTCTTCATTCCACCAGGTGACGACGTATCGAATGAAATTCCAAATGGTAGCCAGCGCCAGCAGCGCGGCCGCGAAGAGGAAGACCAGCGCCGCCTGGCGCACCCAAGCGAATTCCGATCCAAGCAGCCAGGCGAACGCCAGCATCGCAGGTACGATGAAGAAGCCGGGCACCATCCACTTCCAATTGCGCGGGCCGCTATCCATCGCCTGAAACCCCCTCCCCCACTGCCTGCGAGCGTCGTTTTTTACGGGAATCGTCGGCGCACGCGTCTGAAACGACCACATTTGAATTCCCAAAAAGGGGATACTGCTTGCGGCGGATTAGGATGCCAACGATCACGCCCAGCGGCCGCCGGATGCTATCCAGCATTTTGAAATAGCCAATAGCGACCGGGAGGACCAGGAACGGGATGGCCAGGAGCGCCACAACACACAGCAGCGCGCCGACGATGTATTCAAACATTGGCGTTAGCCACCTTTGAAGCGTTTTCGATAGATGTGCGCGTCTTGAACATCACGAGCAGGATCCCATGTCCGTCGTCGTCGAAATAAGGAAGCGTATCCACCTGGAAGGCGTCCTGGGGCACGGCGGATCGGTGCTCATCCACATCGGGCAGGTTTCCTTTGTGGGTGTGCACGTACTTGCGCCTGCAGAGGCCAAAGCGCGTGACCGTATCTTCCACCAGAGCGACCTTCCCGCCACCAACCCACGCTATTGCCTGATTTTCGATATCTGATGCGTTCATTTGTTCACCTTTATTCGAGCTGCCGAAAGTAATCCATGAAGAGCTGCCCCGGAGTGATATGGGGGGGGGTCTTGCCCTGGAAGATCTCCTCAGCTAAAGTGTCCAGGCCCGGCGTGTACCCATCCTTGACGGTCACGCAGCGCCCGGAGGGCAGGAACTTGAGCAGCTCGACCTCATGTGTTTTGTACTTGCGCGCCTTGCCCTTCTTGGGGCCGGAGCGCCGCTTGCAGGTCGTGCGCACGAACGTGATCCGCTTGCAGTAACCGATGAGCGGGTTCTGCTGCTTGGCCTCAGCGCGTGCTTCCTGGAGCCATACTTCACGGCCGTCGACGTGATCAACTGTGACGGTCATTGTTCGAACAATCCCGGCTGCAGAGGGTTGGGCCAGGTGTTCTCGGCAGTCTTGTCCATCTCGCGGATGGTGGCCATGATCGGGAAGGCGTGCGCTCCGTAGCGCTTCCGGAACATCCGGTATTCCTCTGCGGACTTGGCCATAAACGTACCTTCGCCGCCCATCAAGTCGCAGATGATCTCTCCCTTGTTGCGCAGGCGCTCTTTAGCATCCCGGATGCGGCGGTCCGCTGAGTTGCCGTCGGTGCGGTCTTCCGCAGCTGCGGCGCCGAAAATCTCGGCGACCAGCTCCCAACGGCCGATGGAATTCTCCCTGCCCCAGTGCCTGGCCAGGACCTGCTTTACACGCAGATCCAGCTCATCCTTAGTGAACTCTGCCATTGCGACGCTCCTTGATCTTGCGCGGCATCCTCATAAATAGCTCCATGGCGTGTTTCGCCAGTTCAGCCGAGCGCAATTGCAGCGCCCTCGCGGCCTCCCGGACGATACGCATGCGTTCGTTCAGACGGATTTGAGTTCGTCGGCTGGGAAGGCCCATAGGCTGCTCTTGGCTGCTTTCGGTGTTACGCAGTGCGCGTCCGTCGCAGATCCGGATACTGCGACCCGCACGAGGTACCCGCCTTTGTGATACGGACCCTGCACGATCGCCTTGATGCGGCCGGCGCCAATCGGTGCAGTGACTTCCTGGTTGGTTCGAAATGCAATTGCGTTAATCATCTTTCACCTGTACCATTGCGGCCTCGTAGCCATCAGAAAAAGTCTGGATGAAGGCCAACTGCTCGGGAGTAAAATCCTGCTCATCCTCCGCTCTAGTGACCAAGGACATCTCAAAGAGATTCCAGGACGTCGTCACCTTCCTGTTGAATTTCTTCTCGAAGGCTGCCGGCAGGATCTCTCGAAACTGCTCGTTGAGCTGTTTGGCCATCTTTGCTAATTTAGTCAACTTCGCCATTTCAACCTCCGGGATAGTGTTCAAACAAAACGAGCAGAATGCAGGCCGTGATCACGATCGCCAGCACCGCCACGATGAGGAACTCGGTCCATTTCCAGCGGCCATCGTGATCTTGAGCTTCGCCCTCATCGCGAGGAGTCCGCTCGATCGGCGGCGGTGCGTCCGTGGTAGGTTGGCGTGTGGTCATTTCTTCTTCGCCTTCTTCGCTTTTGCAGCATCTGCAGCCACACGGGCAGCCTTCTTGGCCTTGAGCGCTTTGTAGAGCGCATCGACCTCTGCGTCGCCGTCCGCAGCCTGCTTCATGAGACCATCAGGGTATTTGATGCCCCACGCCTTAGCCTGGCCGGCGTGTCGGTTTGCAATGCTTACCAGCTTGGTGCGGTGGTTGGGCTCGCTGTAATCACGGCCGTACTCGATTAGATTCCAGACCAGGTTCCGGCGGTAGTATTCGGTCTTGGTTTCGTCAACCTTGTGGCTGTCCGCTACCACGACTGCCGCCGGCGGTCGATCGTCGATCGAGATGCGTGACAGCGCCGCCTGAGGCTCGCCCACGACCGGGTTTATGCGCAACCGGGTAAGACGAAGAAATGAAATCTTCCATACTCCGGCCTCCTTGCGGTATTCCTCCTCGTAGTGACCGTACCCGACGAAACCACGGTAGCCCTGTCCGCGTCCGCTTACGATCGGCGTGGC
>CAYUUJ010000141.1:0-5924 GCA_964447845.1 uncultured Anaerolineaceae bacterium | reverse complement strand
GGGCTTCGTAATCGCCCAATGCTTGCGCATGTTCCAAAACTCCGAAACTCATGTTCTGATTCGGGATCTCGACATCTTTGGCATGCTCGGTTGTAATCAGAAGGAACAACCCCTTATTTGAACCACCCTTATGGAGCTGACCGGTCGAATGCAGGAATCGTGGACCAAAACCCAGCGTGGTCGCGCAGTTCGTCTTGTTCCGTAATGCGGTCCGCAAACGAGCCAGGGCAGAGGATGTCTTTGAATTGCGCGGCAGGTAGGCATTGACCGCTATATAGTCTCCAACTTTCGCCAACGCAAGAAATTTCTTCAAAGCTGTCTTCGCCCGCTCGGCCTTAACAGGTTTCTCTTCTTTTAATTTTCCAGCTTTTTGATATTCGGTGATCTTGGCCTTGGTACGGTCCTTGGCATCCTGGACATCCGGTTGATCAAAAGCGTTTACACCAAGCACATGGCAGGCCACAGCAGTAGCCATCTCCCAACGATAGAACTCAGCACCCAGGTCGTATGTGTCCGGGATGAGGATTTCGACCACGGGCTGACCTGCCTCACGTAATTGTTCTACGTTCATCTCAAGATCCCCTGTTTGTCGCAAATAAACAAACAAGCGGTCTTCACCATAAACCGACGGCTTACCGATCGGCTCGAGATCCACCGGAATGATGCCCTTCCCTTGTTTGCCGGTCGACTCGGCGATCAATTGTTCCAGCCAGGAACCAATGGATGCCAAAGGCGCATCCGCCAGGACCGTAAGCTTGTCGCGGCCCACCCGCGCCGCCTCACCCATCAGCGCTCCCAGCACCAGACCGGGATTGCGCGCCGTGGGCATATCTTTGCCGGATTGTTTCATCATCCATTGACCTTGATCGAGCAGTTTTTCAAGGTCGATGCCCATCAGCGCGGCAGGGACCAGTCCAAAATGCGTTAATGCGGAGTAACGCCCACCGACATTTGGGTTCGAGTTGAAGATCCTGCGGAACGCGCGTTCACGCGCCAGGGTTTCGAGTGAAGTTCCCGGATCGGTGATAGCCACAAAGCGGGCGCTGTCTTTTTTCGAAAGGTCCCAAAAATAATTGAACATGGCGGTTACTTCGGTTGTCCCGCCGGATTTGCTCGATACGATATAGAGGCTTTCGGAAGGTGTGAATTCCTTCGCAGCTTCGAGGACTTGCGCCGGGTCAGTGGTATCGAGGATCGAGAATTGATATTCGGAATTTGGAAAGACCTGACTCATGACCTCGGGAGCCAGCGAGGAACCGCCCATACCCAACAATAAAAACCTCTTGATCCCCGCATTATGGACCTCATTTGCAAAGGCTTTGATCTCACGCAGGACCGTTCGGGATGAAACCGGCAGATCCAGCCAACCCATCCGGATCCGGATTTCCGATTGGCCGGCGGCGTCAGTCGCCCAGAGCGTCGGGTCGGGCCTCCACAGCCGCGCGGGTACAGCGTCCCCCTCCAGCCGGGCCACGCTCCCGATCACGGAAGCAGCCAAGGGTCCGAGTTGCGAAGCGGCGTTTCTCTTTTTGTCCTCGATCGTCTTGAAAAGTGCGGTCAACGATTCCGCGAAGGACTTCACGCCCTCGTCTTCCAGTTCCTGCGTAACCCGGTCCATTGAGATGCCTGCGGCTTCGAGCTTCGCTAAAGCGTCTCGTGCAGAATCCAAATCCCGGGTGAGGGTCACTTCGGTTTTGGCATGATCGCGAATGGCCTCCAGGGTTTGAGGCGGCACCGTGTTGATCGTATGCGGACCGATCAAGTTATCCACGTATAAAGTATCGGGGTAATCAGGATTCTTGGTGCTGGTGGAAGCCCACAGCGGTCGTTGCAGCCGCGCGCCTTTCGCTTTGAGGGCATCCCAGCGTGGACCGGAAAAAGTCTGTTGAAATTTTTCGTACGCCAGCTTGGCGTTGGCGACGGCAGCCTTGCCCCGCAACGGAGAATCTTTCGGCAGGCGATCGTCTATTTTTGTATCCACCCGGGAGACGAAGAACGACGCCACGGATGCGATGCGGTCGATCGGTTTGCCGGCCGCGACGCGCTGCTCGAGGCCGCTGAGATATGCCTCCATCACTTCCTCATAGCGTGCCAGGGAAAAGATGAGGGTGATATTGATATTTATGCCAGCCGCAATATTTTTCTGAATGGCGGGGATGCCTTCCTGGGTGGCAGGTATCTTGACCATCAAATTCGGTCGGGCGACGCGGATCCACAATTGCTGGGTCTGTGCGTTGGTCCCGGGAGTATCGTGCGCCAGAAACGGGCTGACCTCGATGCTGACATAGCCGTCTCCGCCGTTGGTCTCTTCGTAGAGAGGTTGAAAAAGGTCGGTTGCGGCGCGGATATCCTCGATCACCAACTCCCAAAAGATCTTCTCCGTGTCCCAGCCTGACCACGCCAGAGGGACCAACGCCGAATTGTAATCCGTCGATTTGGCGATGGCATTGTTAAAAATTGTCGGGTTGGAGGTCATGCCGCGGATGTCACCGCGCTCGATCATGGCTTTCAATTCGCCATTTTCGATAGCCCGGCGCTGGATATTATCGAGCCAGAGGGATTGACCGAGGGAGGTTAGTTGTTTAATGATTGAAGACACGCAAGCACCTCATTTATTTTTACTTTACCGCGAAGACGCGAAGAAAAACGGTTTACTTACAAGACAGATTCGCCGTTCTCCATTTTTTTGATCTTTTCAACCCGTCGCGCCAGCCGTTCCCCACCGTCGTCTTTACCGATGTACCGGGCGCTCAAAAAAGATTTGACAAGTTCCTTCGCCAATTCCGGTCCCACGACACGCCCACCCAGGCACAAGACGTTCATATCGTCATGCATCACACCTTGTCGCGCCGAATAGGTGTCGTGGCAGATCGAAGCCCAAACGCCTTTCATCTTATTGGCTGCAATGCAGGCACCCACGCCGGAGCCGCACACCAGAATGCCACGTTCCGCCTGGCCGGATTGAATGGCGCGCCCAACTTTTTCAGTGATGTCAGGGAAATCAACGCTCTCCGCGCTGTTCGTGCCAACATCGATCGGTTCATGGCCGGCAGCGCGCACTGAATCCAAAATCGTTTGTTTCAACGGGAAACCGGCATGATCAAAGCCCACTACAACTTTCATAATTTTCCGATTCTCCGATGGTCCGGCAGTTGAACTGCTGGACGAACTAATTTTTCAAAAGAGAACAAATCCATGCTCAGCGCCGGTCAGCGTTTTTCAGTGTCCAATAATTGCATCGCATGTTTCATTACATTTTCAACAGTAAATCCCATCTTATCGAAATTGACTTTTCCGGGAGCCGAGGCGCCATAATGCTCTAGTGAGATGACCTTGCCTGTAGGTCCGACGTAGCGTTCCCAGCCGAAGCTTGTCCCTGCTTCGACAGCCAGGCGCTTCTTGACGTTTTTGGGAAATATCGATTCACGATATGCCTCGTCCTGTTTTTCGAACAGCGCCCAGGAGGGCATCGAAACCACACGCAGACTATGTCCTTTATCGGCAAGTTTTTGCGCCGCTTCGTGGATCAAACTGACTTCCGAACCGCTGGCGATCAGGATCAGCTCAGGCTTTTTCTTGCCGAAGGAAGCCAGTATATATGCGCCTTTATTTACCGCCGGCGCTTCGGAATGCTCGAATGTCGGTACATTTTGACGTGTCAGGACCAGAGCAGTGGGACCGTCTCGCCGTGCAATCGCAACCTTCCATGCTTCACGGACTTCATTGGCGTCCGCCGGGCGGATCAGGACCAGGTTCGGCATCACCCGCAACGCGGCCAGGTGTTCCACCGGTTGGTGCGTGGGACCATCTTCACCGAGACCGATGCTGTCGTGGGTGAAAACGAAGATGGAGGGGATGTGTGACAGGGCAGCTATTCTCACAGCCGGACGCATGTAATCCGAGAAGATCAGGAATGTGCCGCCATAAGGAATAACGCCTCCGAATAACCGCATGCCATTCAAGGCTCCGGCCATGGTATGCTCGCGAACTCCGAAACGGACATAGCGTCCTTGCGGCGTTTCTTTTTGAAAATCTCCAGGCCCATCGAATCTCGTGTTGTTTGATGGCGTCAGATCGGCAGACCCGCCGATCAATTCCGGCAATTTCGCGGCCAGAGCGTTGAGAACTTTTCCGGAAGAAGCGCGTGTCGCCATCCCTTTCGGGTCGGCGGGAAATTCCGGCAAATCGGAGTCCCAACCGGTTGGCAAAACACCCAGCAAGCGACGATCCAATTCGACACCTAATTCCGGAAATTCCTTGCCGTAGGATTCCAGGGAATTTTTCCAAGCCGATTCTTGTTGCGCGCCCTGGTCTACCGCCTCGTGGTAAAACTCAAGCACATCGCCAGGGATAAGAAAGCGCGGCTCCAACGGCCAGCCGAGATTTTTCTTTGCGGCATTTAACTCTTCATCGCCCAGAGCTTCACCATGCACTTTAGCTGTGCCTTGCTTGGTCGGCGCGCCATAGCCGATCGTCGTGCGGACCGCGATCAGTGACGGACGCGGGTCCGCCTTCGCGGCGCGAATCGACGCATCCACCGCGTCCACATCGTTGCCATCTTCGACCGTCTGGACGTGCCAATGGTAGGCTTCGAAGCGCGCGTTACGATCTTCGGTGAAGGCCAGGTCCGTGGAGCCGTCAATGGATACATGATTATCATCATACAGATAGATCAACCGGCCCAATTGAAGATGGCCGGCGAGAGAGGCGGCCTCCGAAGAAATGCCTTCCATCAAGTCGCCATCCGTGACGATGCCATAAATAAATGAACTGATCAAATCATGACCGGGTTTATTGAATACGGCTGCCAGATGTGTGGCCGCGATCGCCATTCCCACACCGGTCGCAAAGCCTTGACCCAAAGGTCCGGTGGTCGTTTCAACGCCAGGGGTTAGTCCAAATTCAGGATGGCCGGGTGTCTTGCTCCCCCACTGACGAAAATTCTTGATCTCCTCCAACGGGAGATCGTAACCTGTAAGATGCAATAATGAATATAAGAGCATCGAACCATGCCCACCGGAGAGAACGAACCGATCCCGCCCGGGCCAGCTGGGGTTAAGCGGGTTGTGGCGCAGGTGACGCGTCCAAAGCGCGAAGGCCATTGCGGCGGCGCCCATTGGAAGTCCCGGGTGACCCGAGTTGGCTTGTTGGACAGCGTCCGCTGACAGGAAACGAATGGTGTTGATGGCACGATTTTGCAGTTCGGCGGATATCATTGCAGCCCTTTAGAAATGGAATAACTAGATTTTACCATCCCGGCCGGAAACTACAGGATCCCTCACGCGCTGAATGAGAAAACGGAGCGATCCATCTCAGACCGCTCCGCGCTACATTTCCTGAATTCATTTATCAATCGAAATTTAATATCGCTGCTTCAACTCCCCCGCCGGGAGGATTATTTGACCCTCCTGCCGGTCCCCAATTGCAATGATCTTTTCCGGGTGATTTGAGGTCAGCCAGGCAGTATAAGCAGACACCAGTACATCCAGGATTTCTGCAGAATAGATTGAATCCATGGGCAGAATACCATTGACCAGCTTGAAGCGGGTGATCTCTTCAAAAAAATCCATTGGATCTTTGATCCGCAAGCCGCGATCATGCAAGACCAGCTGTCGTTGCAGGCGCCCCTCCAGGCTTGGCTTTGGGAGTGGGTTTTGTTCGAGCAGGACACAGAAGCATGCGTGTGGATGGGTTTCGAACCACTTGTGGTCCGCAGGCATATCCGAAAGCGATTTAAAACCGAGCTTGGATAATTTGGCGTAAAGTTGAAAACCGGTTTGCATCCAGGCCGGGCACAACTCTTCACGCGCCGGCGTACCTGTGACCGAGATGTTGTGCCCCCGCAATTCGTGCTCGGCCAGCCTCAATTCTGCTCCGCGGATCTGGTGCAGACCGGGCGTGAGGCTTTCGGTTTCCATTTTTTT
>CAYUUJ010000140.1:0-5968 GCA_964447845.1 uncultured Anaerolineaceae bacterium | reverse complement strand
GCGTGACTTGCTCGTTATCCTGTTGCAGGCGGTAGATCTCAGCGGCGTAACGCCGCATGGCAGTGCTGATGCTCATGAAACTCGTAAATTCTCCACTGAAAACCTCAACCTGGTTGAAGTTTTGTTTCAATCGAATACAAATGAATTTTAATGCAATTATCTAGATTATTCCGGCTGCCGGGATTATAACATTGTCGTCAGTGCTTTTTGATACCATCAAATTCACAGGAGCAAAGCGTAATGTTTGCAAGCTTTCTACTTTCCCTACGTGAGGGCATCGAAGGCGCCCTTGTTATCGGAATCGTGCTCGGCGCGCTGCGCAAGATGCAGCGTACGGATCTGGCCCCCGCCGCCTGGGCGGGCGCGTTGAGCGCGACGATCCTGAGTGTCCTGGCCGCTATACTGCTCAGCAGTCTCGGTCTTTCCCTGGAAGGCGCAGCCGAACAGATCTTTGAGGGCGTCACGATGCTGTTCGCGGCTGGTTTGATCACCTGGATGATCTTCTGGATGAACCGTCAGTCGCGCAAACTCAAGAGCGAGATTGAAGCGCACGTTCATCATGCCGCCGACAGCACAGGCAAGCGCGCCATTTTCCTGGTCGCTTTTCTCGCCATTTTGCGGGAAGGCATCGAACTGGCCCTGATTCTCACCGCCTCAGCCTTTGCCAGCGACTCAACTCAAAGCTTGCTCGGCGCGGCCTTTGGGCTCGGTGTGGCTGCCATTCTCGGATGGGGTATCTTTGCCGCCACCATTCGTCTCGACCTGCGCCGGTTCTTCCAGGTGACGGCCTTCCTCCTGATCCTGTTCGCAGCGGGACTGGTAGCGCATGGTATTCACGAGTTCAACGAACTCGGCTGGATCCCATCTGTTATCGAGCACATTTGGGACCTCAATCCGATCCTGGACGAAAATTCCACCTTTGGCTTGGTGCTTAAAGCCCTATTCGGCTATAACGGAAATCCGTCGCTGACGGAGATGCTGGCGTACAGCGCCTATTTGGCGGTTGTATTCTTCAGTCTGCGTCGGGCTGAACGGCCGCGTGCTGTCACTGCCGGACAACATGCGTAGTTAAACAAAACGATACGTCAAAACAGCTCCGCATTTTCGCGGGGTTGTTTTCATGATACGAAATGAGATGTCCCATAAGAACGCCTAACTCAGAGATGATAAAATCAAGACTGCAAATTAGAGTAGACATGCCTGTAAAAAAGATCGCATGGTTAATCTTGATCGTAGTGGCGGCTGTGGCCGCCTTTTTTTTGTGGCCGTATTTTACTGACGTCAAACTGCCGGCTGCGTCAGCCTCGTACTATGGGTCCGAGACGGTGCGCGCGCAGGTGATCGAAGTGATCGACGAGGGGACCATCGATCTGGGCGGTCAGGTCCAGCCTTATCAGGTCGTGCGCGTTGAATTGCTGGAAGGGGAGTATCAAGGCCTCCTGATCGAGATCGATTATGGCAAACGCCAGATACGAACGGACGATTATCGCCTTTCGCCCGGCGATCGCGTGCTCGTCACGGTCGGTAAAACGCCGGATAATGTTTTGACTGCTTACTTTGTGGACCACGTCCGCACGACACCGCTCTTATGGCTGTTCGGAATTTTTGCGGCTTCCATTATTTTGATCAGCCGTTGGAAGGGACTGCGTTCCCTGCTTAGCATGCTCTTCAGCCTGTTCGTGATCATCGGTTACATCATCCCGCACATCCTGGCGGGCGAAGATCCGCTCACCGTCAGCATCATCGGCTCGATCATATTGCTGGCTGTGACGCTTTACCTGACATATGGATGGAATCTCAAGAGTCACTCCGCGGTGCTTGGTATGATCCTGGCGCTGTTGATCACAGGAGCGCTGGCCTGGACCTTTGTGGTATTCGCACGCTTAAGCGGTTCTGGCGATGAGAACAATATGTTCCTGCTGCAATTGCTAGGCGCGCAGATCAACTTTCGCGGCCTGCTGTTGGGGGGCTTTATCATCGGCGCGCTGGGCGTCCTGGATGACCTGGTCACCACCCAAGCCTCGGCCGTGTTCGAACTGCACGGCGCCGACCCGACGCTGGGATTCGATGGATTGTATCGGGCTGCCATGCGCATCGGTCAGGACCATGTGGCAGCCACCGTCAATACGCTCGTGTTGGCCTACGCGGGCGCCTCGCTTCCGATGTTGTTGCTCTTTTCCCTGGGGCGCGGGAATTATGGCTATTTGGTAAATTTTTCATTTATCGCCGAGGAGATCGTTCGCACCCTGGTCGGATCACTGGGTCTGGTGGCGGCTGTGCCGCTGACGACCGCCATCGCCATCGCTTTTGCCTTACGGGCCGATCGGCTCGGGTGGCTGGGTCAGCCCCCAGGTCCGGAAAGCAGCGGGCATCATCATTAGCCCTAACCCCTAATCCTTTCCCCTGCAACTTTTCCAATTTTGCTGCGTATAGTGATATAGAAATCCACAAGGAGAATGCGTGAGCGACGAACCAACCTGTGTGCTACAGGCACAACAGGGCAACGAGGATGCTTTCACCCTCCTCGTCGAAACGTATCAGAAGCCGGTCTACAACCTTTGTTATCGCATGCTGGGTGAGCCGGAGGCAGCTGAAGACGCAGCGCAGGAAACATTTCTGCGGGTCTATCAGCATCTCCATCGCTATGACCGGAAACGTCCTTTCGCTACCTGGATGCTTTCGATCGCCGCACACTATTGTATAGACCGGTTGCGCCGGCGCAAGTTTGCGATCTTTTCGATCGACCAGGAAGACGAGGAGGGCACGGCTTTTGAACTGCCCGATCCCGATTCGCCCGACCCGGAGGCTGAATCCGTTAAACGGGAAACGCGCGACCGACTGACAGGGTTGCTCGCCTCGCTGGACGGGACCGACCGGGCCGCGATCGTCCTGCGTTATTGGCACGATCTATCCGAAGCCGAGATCGCCGAATCGCTCCATCTGACCGTCAGTGCCGTGAAGAGTCGCCTGCATCGAGCCCGTCGTGAATTGGCCGGCTTGTGGCAGGAAGAGAAACCCAAGCCGCGCTCTCAAAGGAGGCCCCATGAGTCACCAGCCTTTTGAACTCTGGCTGTTGGAAGACCAGATCCTCAAACCCGAACAGAAACGGGAGCTGCAAGCTCACCTGCAGACCTGTGCATATTGCAACGCGCTGGCAGAGACCAGCCTGCAATTAAAGTCCGTGCGCGAGGCTGAGCCTGCATCCGGATTCACGGTACGTTTCCAGAACCGGCTGGCCACTCACAAACTGGCGGATCGCCGCCGAAAATTCTGGGGCATGATCCTGTTCGTCGTGGGTGGGTTGAGCTTGCTGGCTTGGTTCGCCGGGCCGGCGTTGACACGCCTGGTGGCCTCACCTGCGGAATGGATCGCGCTGCTCTTGAGTTACCTCTTTTTTATCGTCGCCTCCGTGCAGGCCCTGAGCGACGTTGGGCTGGTGCTGATGCGCGTCGCGCCCGGCTTTGTCCCACCCTACGCGTGGCTGGTATTCAGCTCCGCGCTGGCGGGCATGGGCCTTTTGTCGATCATATCCATCTGGCGGTTAACGTACGTGCCGCGAGGAGTATAAATTATGAAAACACTGCACAAATTATTCACGCTCTTTCTGCTGTCCTGGCTTCTGCTTCTGCCCACCGGCGCAGCGTTGGCCAAAGGTCCTCAGGAAGGCAAAGTTATTTTCGGTGACGACTTCACGCTGGCTGCCGGCGAAACCCTGGATGGTGACCTGGCGGTGTTCGGCGGGGATGTCTCCATCGAAGAAGGTGCCATTGTGAATGGCAGCATGGCCGTCATCGGCGGCGATGCAACCGTTGCAGCCGAAGCCGAGATCAACGGCGATCTGGCTTTGATCGGCGGCGATATGCAGGTGGAAGGGTCGGTGAACGGGGATGTCGCGATCATCGGCGGCCAGCTTTTGTTGGGAGAAACTGCGCTCATCGATGGCGATATTGCCACCATGGGCGGCCAGCTCGAACAAGCGCCCGGCGCTACGATCACCGGAGATGTGGTGGACAACCCCTCCCCGTCGATCAATATCCCGGATTCACCCAACTCGCCGGATGTCCCGGGTATGCTGAACGTACCTGGCTTGCCCGGTAGTCCCGGAGCATGGATGAATTTCGATGTCAACCCGTTCTGGGAATTTGGCAGCGTCTTCGTTCAAGCCCTGGGCGTTGGACTGGTAGGTACGCTGGCAGCTTTATTCCTGCTTCCGCAATTGGAGCGTGTCGGCCAGGCCATTACGGGTCAGCCGTTGATCGCCGGCAGCTTCGGGCTATTGATGGTTACCGTTGGCCCGTTGGCCCTGGTATTGGTGGGCATCACCATTCTTCTATTTCCCCTGACTATTCTGGGCTTTCTCGCTCTGGTCCTGGCCTGGCTTTTCGGCCTGATCGCCATCGGGCTGGAGGTCGGGGAGCGGTTTACGCGGGCGGTCAATCAGACCTGGGCGCCGCCCTTGACAGCCGGCTTCGGGTCGTTCCTGCTGATGCTTGTGACCGGTTTTATCGGCTTGATCCCCTGTGTCGGCTGGCTGGCCCCGTTCCTGGTCGGACTGCTGGGTCTGGGCGCCACCGCGCTGACGGTTTTCGGCACCCGCCCGTACCCTCGAGTGGTGGCTCCACCCCCGACAGCCTAACCTGGGCGGTAAATCACGAGTTGCTGCGAATAGCATTATAATAACCCGCCCCGGCAGATCTGCCGGGGCGGGTTGATTTTTCAGGAGTTTTTTATGCTTCCCACCAAAACTAACATCCCAAACACGCCGGTTCATGCCACGCCGCCGCCGCTGGTGGAGGTCTCAGGCACCCACCGCGAGATGGGACGCCAGGTCGGCGAGGCCTGCCGGGTACAGGTCCAACACAGCATTGAGAATGCCCGCAAGCTGATCGATCAGACCTACGATCAACTGGAACTGACCTGGGAAGGCGCCAAGATACAAGCGCGCAAATATCTGCCCTTCGCAGAAGAGCAGTACCTGCAGTATGTTAACGAGATGCGCGGCATTGCCGAGGGTGCGAATGCCGCCTTCGACGATGTGGTGGCCCTAAACGTGATGGAAGCTGTGACGACGGATGCCTTGCATCTGACGCGCTGCACCAGCCTGGCGGTCAACGACGAGCGGACTGCGGACGGTCATATCCTTTTGGCACACAACGAAGATTGGGTCCCCGAGGATGAAGACGACGTCTATGTCATCTCAGCCAAACCGGATGAGGAACCCCCGTTTCTGGCAATGACATATGGCGGGTTGCTGCCCAATGTGGGTTTCAATGCCTACGGCATAGCGCAATTAATCGACTCGGTCTATCCCACTGATTCCCGCATCGGGATCCCGCGCCTGGTAGTCTCGCGTGCGGTGTTGGGCTCACGGCGTATCTCAGGCGCTATTGCCCGGACGCTCATTCCTCATCGCGCCGCAGGATACAACCATTTGCTGGTGCATGAGAGCGGCGAGCTTTATTCGATCGAGGTCTCCGCCCGGCGTTTCGAGATCCTGTATGGCGAAGAGGGATACCTGGTACATACCAATCATTACCTTGCCCCTCCTATGAAGGATATGGAGAGCGATCCGGAAGAGTTGATCTCCTCGCGTGTGCGTTATTTCCGCGCCCTGCGGCTGATCCGTCAGAGCCAGACCCATTCGATCAAGAGTCTGCAGGCCATTCAGAAAGACCACGTCAACATGCCCAACTCGATCTGCAACCATGCCGTGGACTGGATCGACCCGCTTGATCGCGAGAAGACCATCAACGCCATGGTGATCGACCTGACCGCGCGCGAAATGCATATTGCCTGGGGCAATCCCTGCCAGAATAATTACCATACCTATCATTTGGATGCGTAAATCCATGTCATTGCGAGGAGTGGCGCTGTAAGCGCCACGAGGTGGCAATCTCAAGTATCTTTCTGACCTGAGATTGCCACGCTCCCCCCGCTGAGCTTACGCTCAGCGTCAGGTCGCTCGCAA
>CAYUUJ010000139.1:0-6001 GCA_964447845.1 uncultured Anaerolineaceae bacterium | reverse complement strand
GGCGCGCTTCGCGGAAGGCGGTGAGTTGCGGCTGGCGCAGTTCTTCATGCGCGATCCCGCCGAAGAACCCGCGCTGCTGGAAGGGCTGACCGATTTCCTGACGTCCTGCGAAGCATTGGTGACTTTCAATGGCCGGTCCTTCGATATCCCGTTGTTAAATACGCGCTATGCCCTGCATCGCATTCCCCGTCCTTATCAGGATTACTCCCATCTGGATCTTTTGCCTCTGGCGCGCCGCCTGTGGCGGGACCGCCTTCCATCACGCGCTTTGAAATATCTGGAAGAAAGTATTCTGCAGGCCCCGCGCAGCTCGGACGAAGTGCCCGGTTATGAAATTCCCTGGCTGTATTTCGACTACCTGCGCACAGGCGACGCCAATCCGCTCAAGGGCGTCTTTTATCATAACGCCATGGATGTGGTCGCCATGGCCGCCTTGCTAAGCCATATGAGCCTGATGCTGCACGATCCCTTCAGCGGACATGTGGAGCACGGTCTGGATTTCATCGCGCTGGGAAAATTGTTCGAGGACCTCGATCAATGGGATGAGGCCGCGCGGCTGTACGAGCGGGGACTCGAATCCGATTTAACGGAACCGGATTTCTGGGTGGCGGTGAAGCGTTTGTCCATCCTGCAAAAGCGCCGCGGAGATATCATCCAGGCGTTGCGTTGGTGGGAGCAGGCTGCGCACAACGGTCATCTGTATGCCTATATCGAACTCGCCAAATATCACGAACATCAGGGACGCGACGCGCAGACCGCCTTGCATTGGGCGAGCACGGCCCGCGAGCTGGCTTCCGTTCAGGAGATGGCTGCTTATATTCGCAAACACTGGCTGGATGAAATTGATGTGCGGCTGGCGCGCCTGCAGCGAAAGACGAGCGCTGCGGCTCCCGCGACCGTGGCAGCACCCAACAGACATAACGCCAAGACGCCAGGACGCAAGGGGCCTACTTAAGAATCTTTGCGCCTTCGCGTCTTAGCGTTAAGATTGAGCGAAAGCAAGGTGCCGCAGCCAAGCGGGCCGCGCCGGTGATATATAATTGAACCTAATCCAGCCAGAGGAGTATTGCGGATGAATATCCAGGTTTCGACCGAAAAGGGAAATGTGCCCGTGACCGTCATTAAGCTGGAAGGGCAATTGGACGGTCAGAATTATCAGGAACTGATCGCGAAAGCCAGGGAGCTCTATCAGGCCGGGACGCGCGATATATTATTGGACTTGGACGACCTGACCTACATCAGCAGCGCCGGGCTGGTCTCCCTGCATACGATGGCGCTCATGCTGCGCGGCGAGTCGACTCCCGATCCTGAGCAGGGCTGGGCGGCCGTTAAATCCGCGGATCGCACCCGGCAGGCCGGTGTGCAGCAGCATATTAAACTCTTGAACCCGCGCCCCGAGGTCAGCAGTGTGCTGGAGATGGTCGGGTTCAGCACTTTCTTCGAAACCTACACGGATCGCGAAAAAGCCATCCAGTCATTTTAGAGTCCACTAATTTCCGAGAATTTTCGCGAATTTAAAAACCAATTCGCGTAAATTCGCGAAAATTAGCGGACAATAACCCAATCAGAGGTGACCCCATGAAAAAAGAAAATCTCGGCAACTACTTCATTATCGGCCTGGTCATATTAAATATCATCGTCTGGCTGGCCTTCCCGCCCATCAACGATGGCCGCCCGCAATTCTATCGCCAGTACGCCGGCGAGATCATCGGCTCGAACAACATTGTTTTGATGGCCGTCTCGCTGTTCCTGTCCACACGCCCGAAATGGGTCGAGAAATTTTTCGGCGGCCTGGACAAGATGTACATGACCCATCGTCATACCGGCACGGCCGCCTTCCTGCTGATCTTCGCACACGTCCTGACCGTTCCGATCACCACCAGCGGTTGGGCGCTCGGCAATTATCTGGCGGTCGTTGCCTTCACCGGTATCGTCACCATCGTGTTGATCACGCTGGCGCCGCGCATTCCATTTCTGAACAAGCTGGCCGGCAGCGACTACGAGGATTGGAAGAAGCTCAAGCGGTATATCGGCATCTTCTTTATCCTGGGCTTCCTCCACTCGTTGACGATCCCGTCTGCCCTCGACGCCAAGATCGCCATCACGTGGGCGATGGCCTTTTTCATCATCGGTACGGTTTCCTATCTCTATACGGAGATCTTCGGGGCTTTCCTCAAGCAGTACCTGCCCTATAAAGTGGAGGCGGTTAAACACCCGAACAACTCCAGCACCGAGGTGACCCTGCGCGCCAGGAATGAGCCGATCAAAAAACATCGCTCCGGCCAGTTCCTGTTTGTGCGCTTCCCGCGTGACAAGGACTTGAACGAATCCCATCCCTTCACCATCTCCAGTGCGCCCAATGAAGACACGCTGCGTCTGACCATTAAAGCCAGCGGGGACTTCACCCGCGAACTGTTCGCGCAGCTGAAAGACGGCGTGGACGCGGTGATCGAGGGCCCGTATGGCATGTTCAATTACAGGACCGGCGGCCCGAAACAGATCTGGATCGCCGGCGGCATCGGCCTGACGCCGTTCCTCTCGTTCCTGCGCGATATGAACGGGGACCTGGCGCACGACGTGGACTTTTACTACACTGTCAGGCACCCCGAAGAAGCCATCTTCGTGGACGAGATCGAAGCGGTGGATAAAAAGAACCCGCGCCTGAAGGTCTACATCCGCTATTCGGCCAAGGACGGCTCCTTGAGCATAGACGACATCGTAAAGAATGCGGGCGGAAATGTAACCGACCGCCATGTATACCTGTGCGGTCCGCTGCCGATGATCCAGGCGTTCGAGAAAAAATTCCTGGACCTGGGCGTGCCGAAGTCCAATATCCACTACGAGGAATTCAACTTCCGTTAATATCATTCACCACAGATGAACGCGGATGAACTTTTGGGTTGATGAACGAAGGGGGTGGAAATGCCAGCTCAGGATGTGAACGAGATAACCCAGAAAATTATCGGATGCGCCTATAATGTAAGCAATATACTTGGAATTGGCTTCGTGGAAAGAGTTTATGAAAATGGTCTCGCGCACCTCATTCGAAAAAAAGGAATGGGTGCAGTCCAACAACATCCGATCAAGGTTGTTTTTGAAGGAATTCTCGTGGGCGAATTCTTTGCGGACCTGTTTGTAGAGCAGAGGGTTTTGGTCGAGCTGAAGGCCGTTTCGATGTTGATGCCTGAACACACCGCCCAAGCCTTGAATTATTTACGAGCGTCCGGAGCTGAACTTTGCCTGCTAATCAATTTTGGAAGACCGAAGATCGAGATAAAGCGCTTACTTCCATCCATATACTGGAAGAAGGCTGCACTCTGATCATCTTCATCAAATCTCAAAGTTCATCTGTGTTTATCTTTGGTTAAGAACAGGTTTTCCGTATCAGATCAGAACGGGCATGATCCTTTCGTGAGTTCGCCATGAGAACAAAAATGCTAATCACCGTTACACAAGAACAGGGCAGGGTGCCGGTCAGTGTTTTGCATTTGCACGGCGATCTGGATTCGTCGAATTATACCGATGTCATCAAGAAAGCCCAGGATCTGTTCGGGAACGGCACACGCGATCTGGTGATCGACCTGGAGAAAGTGCCCTTCATGAGCAGCGCCGGCTTGATGGCGTTGCATACCATCGCCTTGTTATTCCGCGGCGATACGCCGGTGGAGGGCGGGAAGGCCTTTCGGCCGATCGATCCCGAACGCGATAAAGAGATCCAGAACCACGTCAAGCTGCTCAACCCTCAGCAGCCTGTGGAGCGTGTGCTGGAGACCGTGGGATTGAAACAGTTCTTTCAGATCTTCACCGACCTGCCGGCCGCCGTCAGTTCGTTTTGATATAAGGAGCGCCCATGTGCATAATGTGTGCCGCCATTCCGGCCGCAGCCGCGGTCGGCGCCAAACTTAACGCAGACCAACTGCGTCAGGTTGAGTCCCGCCGCAAGCCGATTCTAAAACTCACCGCATTCGCCATCGGCTTGCTTTTGATCGCTTCCATTACGTATCATACTTTGACCTATCGTCCATGATCTGAGCGTGGCATGAAATGGGGGAGTAGGGATTTTTGATTTTAGATTGTAGATTATAGATTCCCGGATTTGAACCGGCGGCTTGACGGGTTGCTTTTTTAGGCGTATCATTATTGAAAATGGTTTTCAATATCAATTATGAGCCTATCCACTGAACTCTGGCTGACCCAACTACAGGAAAACGGATACCGTCTGACCGGCGCCCGGCGGGCGGTCGTCGAGACAGTGGCGCGCTCGAAGCATGCGCTCACCCCTGTCGAGGTCTACGACGCCTCGCGCAAAGCCTATCCGGCGCTCGGCCTGGTGACGGTCTATCGCACGCTCGAGAAACTCGAGGAGCTGCACCTGATTCAACGCGTCCACCAACCGCAGGGCTGCCAGGCCTTCATCACGCTCGGCGAGGGCCACCAACATCTGTTGCTCTGTCAGAACTGCGGCCGGGCATCCTTCTTCGAAGGCGACGACCTGGATAAACTGACGAAGTCCATTGCACGCAAATCTGGTTACTCGATCCGCGAACATTGGTTGCAGTTGTTCGGCTTGTGCAGGAACTGTAAATAACGGTCGACAACGTGTATAAAATACTGCTCGTACTGACGATCCTGATTTTTCTCCTGACGGCCTGCACTTCCCGCGTCTCGACTCCGCCTGGAGCGGGTCCCGTTGTATTGGCCTCGGCCTCGTTCCTGGCGGACATCGCACAGAACGTCGCGGGTGACAGGCTGACCGTTAATTCCCTGCTGCCGGCAGGCACGGACCCGCACAGCTATCAGCCGGTGCCTGCCGACGCCGTCAAGATCGAGCAAAGCACGGTCTTGATCGTCAACGGCATCGATTATGAACACTTCATCGAATCCCTGCTTGAGAACACGGATGGCGAGCGGCTGATCATTACCGTCAGTAACGGTTTGGAACCGCTGCATGAAGATGAACACGAAGCGGGCGATCCGCATATGTGGCTGGATCCGAATCTGGTGATCACCTACGTTAAAAATATCCGCGCCGGTCTGACCGACGCCGACCCCGAAGGAGCGGATGTATATCAAACCAATGCGGACGCTTATATTGCTCAACTCGAAGATCTGGATGCCTGGATCACCCAAGAGGTTGCGCACATCCCCGCCGAGCGTCGTCTGTTGGTCACCAATCACGAAGCCCTCGGATATTTTGCGGAGCGATATGGTTTTCAGATCGTCGGCACGCTGCTGCAAAGCGCCAGTTCGGGAGCCTCGGTCTCAGCCCAGGAGTTGAGCGCGGTAATCGAGGAGATTAACGCCACCGGCGCCCCGGCCATTTTCCTGGACGAAGTGGAGAACGGAAACCTGGCGCAGCAGATCGCCGAAGAAACCGGCGTGCTCATCGTGGATGACCTGCACCTCGAGTCGCTGACCGACGGCGCACCCGCCGGAACGTATATTGGTATGATGAGATACAACGTGATGCGAATTGTGGAAGCATTGAGATAGTGTCATCCTGAGCGACACGTTGCCGGCCCACAATAACTGGAGCAAGGAGCGAAGGATCTCCTCTCGCCACAACAGAGATCCTTCGGTCGCCGTCCGTCACTCCGTGACGGCCTTAGCTCCCTCAGGATGACACAAATATTAAATCGTAATTCATCAATTGAAAATCTAAAATCGAAATGTATCCTCACCTCCACCATCAAACCGATCAACCCATCCTGGATGTCCAGGACCTGAGCCTGCGCTACAACGGACACCCGGCGCTGGAGGACATCTCGTTCCACCTGCATGCCGGCGAGCGTGTGGCGGTGGTGGGGCCGAACGGCGCGGGAAAGAGCACGCTCTTTAAAGTAGTGGCGGGTGTCCTTTCGCCCAGCGCGGGTGAAGTAAACATCTATGGTTCGCTGCCGCGCGGGCACGTCTGCATCGCCTACATTCCCCAGCGCAGCCAGGTGGACTGGAATTTCCCGGTGCGCGTGGCGGACGTGGTGATGATGGGGCGCAGTGCGCT
>CAYUUJ010000138.1:0-6047 GCA_964447845.1 uncultured Anaerolineaceae bacterium | reverse complement strand
CCGGAGGTGGGTGCGTAGTTTGGTGGTTGCGTTGTAGGGGCGACCCATTGGGTCGCCCCTACCATTTAAGGCGATGCAAAATCGACTGTGAAATAATCCCCGTAGGTGCTGCTGCTGACATTTGCATAACCGATCCCCACCTGGCTGCTTTGCGGATTCAAGATCGCGTCGCGATGTTCGGCATCATCCATCCACCATTGGAACGCGGCCTGGGGACCGCCGCCCGCGTACACGATCTCTTCCGAGTAGGATGGACTATATCCCTGTGCGGCGATGCGTGAATGCATGCTCGAGCCATTCGAGCCGACATGGCCGGTCGTGTTGCTGCAGCCCATGTCCACGCTGTGGCCCTGCGCCGCAGCGGTCAGTTGAGCATTCATCGTCAGCGCGGACAAGCCCGCGTCTGCGCGCGCATTATTGATCAACGACAACATTTGATTGACATAGCCTGCATTGGATGTGTGATTGCAATTTGCGGCGCTGGAAGAACTACCTGAAGGCAGGCTGTTTTGGCTGGTCGTGGTAGGACCTGCCCCAGCTCCGACCATGATCTTGACCCACATCGTATCTTCGAGGCCGATCGGAACGATCTCATCCACCGTATTATGCAGGGAGAAGTTGCCGGTATACGCACCGTCTGCGATGGGAGCCACGAGCTCCACTGAAACGTCCACGGTGTTTGTAGCCAGGGTTTGCAGCACGGGCGTTGACTCGGGCGCGCCCATCCGGTCGCCGTCCGCGAAGACCAGCGTGTATCCGATCCATGGACAGGTGCCGGTATTCTGCAGCTTCCAGGTTTTGGTGAAGGACTCACCCGCTTCCATGGTTGTGTTATCCGGGATGGTCACATCTTCCAGGAGCACCGCTTGATCTTTGCAGTTTGGTGGCGCCGTGATCGCCGGCGTCGGCGTACCGGGTGTGCCGGGCAACTCCGTCGGAGTGCGCGAAGGCAGGCCCAGGATCTGCCGGGTGGGCGGCAGAGTGGAGGTGATGAAGAGTGGGGTGGCGGCGGGATCGGTGGGTGTGGAGACGGTGATGCAGGACGTCAGCAGGGATGCGAGCATCAAAGTGATAAGTATGTATTTTTTATTCATATCAAAACATCATCATTTGACCCTGGGCTTGCTCGATCGGGTCGCTTGCGATTTGCTCCTCGAACGTTTCGCGCGTCAGCACGGGGATATCCGCCAGCGTGCGCAACAATCTGAATTTCAAGAGCGGCCAGCCGTGCATTTTTTCCGCCAAAGCCAGATCGCGCCGTTGTTTATACGCGGCCAGGGCAGCGCGGCCACCGGGTAGAACCAGCAGGCATTTCTCAGGCGGGTGCGTGTTCTCTCTGACCACACGTCCGATGAGCGCTGAAACGATCAGGTAAAAAACGCGCGCCGTCCCGCCGTCCGGATCCTTCCAGATCAGGGCCTTGTCTTCTTTTTGTGTTGTGTAATCGAGCCGCGTGCCAATACGTTCGATGAGCTCGGTCATCTCCTCCAGGTCTGCGCGACGCCTGGCGGGAGCTTCCTCCTCGCGCAAACGATACACGCTGCCGGCCTTCACGGCATACGAATTCAGAACCTGGTAGATCAACGCTTTGGAGGGGGTCAAAAGGCCGGGGAAGCGGGAGTATAACTCATCTTCAATTTCCAGGTAGATCGAATCCGGATTCCTTTGTAGAAAATACACGGCCGCCATTTCCACCCTGTCGGCCAGCGGCTCATTCGCATATTTCAGCAAGCCCCATAAACCCGTTTCCACACCCTCGCCCGTGCTGTGATGGACGAAGCGCGGATCGGCGGTCAGGGCAGCCTGCACGAGCGATTGTGTTTTGCGGATGGCTTCATCCAATTCGGTTCCGATGGATTTCAACGCGCCGCTGCCGGCGAGTTCGGTCAGGGCGGCGGCATGCACATGCAGGTAGGTGGCCGGCTCCCCGCGTTCGGCGAGGTGCGCGTGGATCGTATCGCGCATGGGTTCCAGTCGCTGCCCCACGGATAAACGCAGAGCTGCAAGATCAGCGGTAGCCGGTGCGTGCGCCGGATGTTCGGCGCGCGACCAGACGATCTGGATCGGATCATATTGGGTGCGCAGCGCAAGCCCTTGCAGGTCGAAATCCTCCAGGCTGGCGGCCGTGAGCGTCGAACTTAAAAACGGAGCTTCGGGTTCAGCGAGGAAACCAAGCACGGGCGTGCCAAGCGCCAGAAGATCGGATAGATGATGAAAAGCAGAACGCAAAGCGGTGGCGCTCCAGGCCCAGTCGTATCGCCTGCGCCGCAGCGCAACTTTGAATGGCTCGGCAGCCTCGCGGCCCCACAGCCAGCCGGCCCATAACGCGGAGAGGGTCCAGAAGGCTTGATTCGGACGCGGGATGGCGGCTGTCACGGCCGTGATGGGGATCTCTTTACGGACTGCTTCCGCCAGGGTCTTCAAACGGCCGTCGAACAGACAGATGCCACCTTCGGGAATTTTCTTCGGCCAGGCCTCACATGGGACGCGCGAGCCGGTCTCGGCAAATAAGCCGATCGCCTGCTCAAGCGCCAGCCAGAGATTATTTTCGCGAAATTGATTGGAGACCGTCATTAGTTTCGGACGCGGCCGTTCGGATGAGTACAGCGAGTTGGCGGCGTCACAAGTTGTCAGGATCAGGGCCGTGATCAACCGCCGGCGCTCGTCCGGGACATTCAAGCCATCCAGGCGATTGACCAGCGTGGCGAGCGCGTAGATGGCGCGCGGCAGATAGGCCTGCAAGGCTTCTTCCGCATACTCACGATCCGGGTCATTGAGCGGGGCCACTCTTTCGAGGACGCGCGAATAATGCAGACCGGCGGTTTTCATGATGTCCTGGGCGCGTTCGATGTCCGCAGGCGTCACAGCGCGCTCGCCCTTATCTTCGCAGTGTGGACATTCATAGATGCGCGCATAGGGCGAATCATCGCCTTTGCGCCACATGAAAGCCTGCGCTTGAATATCGCGGCCACATTGTTCGCAGGCTGTGACGTACAGCGATTGCAAATGGGTCTCGAGGCGCTCGTCCCCCTTGCGGGAGGCGGCCAGTTCGGCGATGGCGGACTTCAAGTCTGCTTCGTTGGGCGCGGAGGCTGCCACTTCGATCAAAAAACGCGTGATCGGATTGTTGACCGTCACCAGCACGCGGTACCCCGCGCGGGCTGCCTCAAGCACCAGGCGCGGCGAAAAACCGAAGGGGTCCAGTACCCACTCGCCCGGTTTGGCATGTTTCGCCAGCCAGGTGGAGACGGTGCCCTCTTCCAGCGGCGGCAGGAAACGCCACAGCGGCCCGGGGTTGATGGGTTTTGTGCCTGAAATGTAGGGCAGGGCGTTCATTTAAGAGGAAAGTATACTGTCTGTTAAAGACCTCGGAGATCTTTACTGTGAGCGTCTGGTTATCGAAGGATTCGGAAGATCTCCGAGGTCTATTCGAGCGGACCGGTCAGCGGCTGGCGCGGCAGGGCGTTCATGTCAATTTCAATGGCGGATAACAGGATCTGGATGCCGAGGATCATCGAGAGCGTGGGCAGCATGATGGTGCCCGTCGGTGCGGTGGTGCCCAGCCCGGCGTATTGGATCCATTTGGTGATGCCGAAGATCAAGCCGAACAGCAAAAGCGGGATGCCGACCAGCAGATAGACCGACATCATCGAGAAATCATAAATAAAATATCTCAAAGCGATGCGCCGAAAGAAGGTGGCGATAAGTTTGACGGGAAACTCCACGGCCGCGCGCCAGATGGACAGATTCGAAACTTCCGCGCCATAACGGGCCGGGATGGGCACGTCCAGGACGAACGCATCCAGCAGGTAAAGATTTGCCAGCATGGAGGTTTCAAAGAAGTAGCCGCGGTCGATGCGATCGAGCGGGAGCGCGGCCAGCACCTCCGAGCGGATGGCAAAGAAGCCGTTGGCAGGATCGAAGCAATTCCAATAGCCTGTGGCAGCCTTGGTGGTGAAGCTCAGTCCCATGTTGCCCAGACGGCGGACCAACGGCATGCGCTGCAGAGATTCGAAATCGCGGAAGCGGTTGCCCTTGGTGTAATCCGTTCTGCCTTCGATCAAGGGCAGCAACAAGTCCGGTAGAAAAGCGGGGTCCATCTGGGCGTCGCCGTCGATCTTGACAACGATCTGTGCGCCAAGCTCAAGCGCCTTTCTGAAGCCGGTGATCATGGCGCCGCCCACGCCCAGATTTAACGGGTGACGGATCAGGAGAATGCGGCGGTCTTTTTTAGCGGCAGCAATCACCAGGTCCGCGGTGGAATCGGGCGAAGCGTCATCCACCACGATGATGTGCTTGAGGTAGGCCGGCAGCGCGCGCAGCACCGATTCGACCTGGCCCGCGACGCGATAAGCCGGGATCACCGCCGCGATCTGGTAGGAACGAAAGTCCTGTTTGGCGCGCATGCGTGAGATTTTACTCGAATTAGAGGCTGCGGCTTGTAAAAGCGTTGAAATTTGGCCCAGATCAGGCGAAACAAGCCCAGTCTTCGATTAGAGAAGCAGTATAATCATCCACCAAGGTAAAAAATCAAACATGGCGCCACCCGGAGAACGCATCCTGATCGTTGAAAACGATCCGGACATCAGTGATCTGATCGCCCGACAAGCCCTGCAACCGCTGGGGTATCAGACCATGGTGATGTCAGACGCGGCTGCCGCGATCCAGCAGGCGCTCAAGACCCCCCCGGACTTGATCATCCTCAATCTAAATTTAGCCGGCCTGAGCGGAAAAGACCTGTTGGTGGCCTTCTCCTCCCAGGGTGTGCGCGCGCCGATCATCATGGTTGCGGAAAAGGGACAGGAAAGCGACGCGATCCAGGCCTTCCGGCTGGGCGCGGCCGACACCCTGTTCTGGCCGGCGCGCGACGCCGAAGTGGTGGCAGTGGTGGAGCGCGCCCTCAAGCAGACGCACGAAGGCCGGGCGCGCATGAAGCTGGACGTGCAGCTCAAAGAAACGGACGTGGAACTCCAGCGCAAAGTCCGCGAGCTGATCACGATCCTCTCGATCGGAAAAGCGGTCGTTTCGATCAGCAACCAGCGGCTGCTCTTTGAACGCATTCTGGACGGCGCGCTGGAGGTGGCCGAAGCGGACATTGGCTGGCTGTTGCTGAGCGAAGAGCATTCGAGAACATTTTTACTGACCGCTTTTCGGAATCTACCCGAGGCCTGGGCCAAAAAACTGAACCAGCCTCTGGACGATGGGATCAGTTCCCTGGTGGCGCTCTCGGGCGAGACCCTGGTAATGAATGGCGCGGCGCTGCAAAAGTTTAAAGTGGTCTCGCTGGGCAGGTCGGCCGCGGTAACGCCGATCAAGGTGCACAACGAGGTGATCGGCTTGTTGATCGTCGTCCGCAAAGCAGACCGGGAGATCCCGCGCGAAACACAGACTCTGCTGGAGGCGGTGGCGGATTTCGCCTCCATCTCGCTGGTTAACTCACGCCTGTTCCGGGCTTTTGAGCAAACCGCCGAGGCGGCGCGCGGCGACGTCAAACGACAGAATGCGTTGTTTGAAGCTTTGCGCGAGCGAGTGTCTGAAGAAATACAGGCCGCCATCTATCCGTTGAACCTGGTGATGACGGAGATGCCCGGCAATTTGAACGAGGAACAAAAACAGGCGCTGCAGTCCGTGCAGGCTGCGCTGCAGCGTGTGATCCGCGCGGCCGAGCGAACCGTGCCCGCTAGCGGGCTAGCGGGGCAGGCGGGGCAAGCGGGGCAGGCGGGGCAAGGCGGGCAAGCAGGGGAAGCGGCAGTCAGCAAACAATAATTTCCATGACCAAACCAGACCTGATCCTGCTGGCGCTCAATGAATCACCCGTGCTTCAATTAATGGAGCGCGCCTTGCGGGCTGCCGGTTATGAGGTGGCGCTGGTACATGACCGGCGCGGGCTGGATAAGACCCTGCAGGAATCCACACCTGCGCTGACGATGCTGGCCGAAAACTTCTCAGGGGAGGCCGGCTTATCGATCGCTGAAGAGATCCTGGACCGTTTCCCCACGCTGCCGATCCTGCTGTACGCGGAACAAGACACGAGCGGGCTTGCCAAA
>CAYUUJ010000137.1:0-6057 GCA_964447845.1 uncultured Anaerolineaceae bacterium | reverse complement strand
GGCCGCTCAAGGTGGGTTTGACCGGATGGTGGCCTTACGCGGCAACCAGGTTATTGACATTCCTTTGATGGAAGCGACCAGCCAGACAAAACGCGTCCAAATGACCGACGACGGGGTGATCACGGCGCGCGGGATCGGGATTTCCTTCGGCGACGAATGAGATGTAGGGGCGACGTTCTGTCGCCCTTCGCCCATGATCGCGCGGCGCACGAGGACCGGGGCGAGAAGACCTCGCCCCTACATACATGCATATTAAAACCAGAATGCCGTCCAAAAGGACGGCATTCGTGGGGCGCTGTGGCGTCCTATACTAACTTGAGAAGGGATGCCACAGCGCCTAGTTTGTTACAACTATCCATGGACATCACCTCCTCCTTTCTATAGGATGGCGAAAGATTGTGATCCCCCAAGCAGTGAGCGAAGTATGTCATATTTCAGAAGGGCTGTCAATGGCGGAGCTTGAATTCTTATTTATTTGTAATTAATCAGGATCCTGAGGCTGCTCATCCGACGATTTTTTACATTACAAGTAGGGCGACCGGCCAGGTCGCCCCTACTGAAACGTGATCTCGTCGACGCGCCAGCTCTCCTCGCCCATCAATTTCCTCAACTTTTCAAGCATCTCCGGGCAAATGCGCGTGGTGTTATTTGGAAAATCGATCAGGTGCCCGCGCCCGTTCTCGAAGATCTGAAATGAAAAGCGATCGTTTCCGGGAAATGATGTCAGCGTGCCATGGATCGAATTGATGCGCCGCTTATTGCGTTCCTGATCCTCCGTCGGGCGCAGGAAGACGACGATCTGACGCGGGCGATGGTCGCGGTCCTCGGCCTGCGCGAGCGGGACGTAGATGGAAGGTACGCGTAACTGCGGCTCAGGGGTACGCGGAATATCACTGCCGACTACACGCGCCGCTTCTTTCCGGACCGGTGGGAGTGGTTCCGTTTTTTCAGCCTTTGGCTCGTCTGGTAGTCGTTCCAACGGTTCAACGATGGGTTCATCTTTTCTTGTAACGGGTTCGGGCCGCGCGGCGATCTCGGCATTTTCAAAGGACGGCTGCCACTCACTGCCCCAGTCGTCTGGAAAGTTATCGGGTGGGGGAGGTCCATCCACCTCGAGAGAAGCCGGCGCGGGTGTTTGTTTGACGGGAGTCTGCCTGTCAGGCGAGTCTTTGGCTGGCAACTGTCTGACGGGTTGTTCTTTCGCGGGAGGCTGTGGGGCCGGAGTCTGCCGGGACGGGGGTGGAGAGGCAGGTCCTTTAATGGGAGCCGGCTGAGGCGGCGCGGGAGGCGTCTCCTTCACCTGCGGGGAATCCATCGTGATTGCTTCGTCCACAGGCACCAGCATTTTGAAATCGGTCTTGATCACGTCCACCAGGATCTTGGGCGGACTGGACTGCGCGTCGACTTTGCCCTCGACGACCACGATCTTGCCAAGCTCGAGCACGGGCTGGCACTGAACCCAGGTGCGCGGGAAAAGAACCAGCTCGATGTTGCCCTGGATGTCTTCGAGCGTGACAAAGCCCATCGGCTTGCCGGTTTTTGTAACATAGGGTCGGATCGTCGTGATCAGGCCCGCCACACGGACCTTCTCCTCATGCTGCGCTTCGGAAAGTTGGCCGGAGAAATATGAAACCAGTTTTGCAAAGGTCGCCTGGTAGGGTGTGAGCGGATGGTCCGAGATGTATAAGCCGATCAACTCACGCTCCCAATTCAACATTTCGCGCTGTTCGATCTTCGAATGGTTGGTGAGCTGGATCTCTTCGCTTACGCCGGTATCCGCGCCGAAGAGCGAGAGCTGGCCGGCATCCGCGGCGCGGATGTAGCTGGAGCTGGCCGAGACAATGCGCTCGAGCGATTCGAGCAGCGCACCGCGCGGTCCGAGCGAATCCAATGCGCCGACCTTGATCAGGCATTCCAGGGAACGCTTGCCGACGGCGCGCAGATCCACGCGGCGTGTGAAATCGTTCAGGTCTTTGAAAGGCGCGGCTTTACGCGCCGCGATGATGGACTGGACGGAATTTTCACCGACGTTCTTGATCGCGCCAAAGCCAAACCGAATGGAAGGTTTGAATCCTTTGGCGGCTTCCCCCGGGAGGAGGAGAGAGGCGTCAGGGGTATCTTCGATCGTAAAGCCCCACTCGGACGCCCGGATATCGGGTTGCAGGACGGGCACGCGCATGTTGCGCGCGTCCGAGATATACAACGCCACCTTGTCCGTCTGCCCGCTCACGGAAGACATCAAAGAGCTCATGTACTCGGCCGGGTAATTGGCTTTCAGAAACGCAGTCTGTACCGCCAGAACGCCGTAATCGGCGGAGTGCGATTTGTTGAATCCGTAGCGCGCGAACTCTTCCCAGTCGGTGAAGATCAGATCCGCAATATCCTGGGGGATGCCGCTCTTGACCGCGCCTTTGACGAACTTCTCGCGATGCTTGCGCAGTTTCTCCGCGATCTTTTTTGAGATGGCTTTGCGCAGGTCATCAGCTTCCTGAGGCGTGTAGCCGCCGAGCTTGACGGCAGCATTCATCAATTGTTCCTGATAGACAGGGATGCCATAGGTATCCTGGAAGATCGGACGCAGCGCTTCATGCCTGTATGAGACTTTCGCTTCCCCGTGCATGCGGGCGATGTAATCCGGGATAAATTGCATCGGACCCGGGCGATACAATGCCACCATGGCGATCACGTGATCGAGCATGGTCGGCTTCATCTGGACCAGCCAGCGCGTCATACCGCCGCCTTCCACCTGGAAGACGCCGGCGGTCTGACCGTTACCAAGCAGTTCGAAAGCCTTCGGGTTGTCGAGCGGAATATTGCTGAGATCGTAACGAATACCGTGACGCTGCTCGATCAGGTCGCAGGTGCGCGCCATGACGGTCAATGTGGCCAGCCCGAGGAAATCCACCTTAAGCAGGCCAAGCGAGTTGAGCATGCCCATCTCAAATTGGGTGACGGACTTGATGGGTGTTTCTTCCGACCCGGAGGTGGGGCGGTGCAGCGGCAAATACTCGATCAAGGGTTTGTCGGCGATCACCACGCCGGCGGCGTGAGTCCCGGCATTGCGCACCACGCCTTCCATGCCGATGGCGGTGTCCACCAATTCCTTGATGTGCGGCTGGCTGTCATAAACTTCCTTGAACTCCGGCAGGGTCAGCGCATCGTCTTTCAATGAAACTGTGCGGCCTGAAACAAAAGGCACGAGTTTTGCCATGCGATCCACTTCAGGCAGCGGGATGTCCATCACGCGGCCGACGTCACGCAGGGCAGCCTTGGCGCCCATCGTGCCGAAGGTGATGATCTGGGCCACCTTGTCGTCGCCATATTTATGCGCGGTGTATTCGAGCATTTCAGAGCGGCGGTCATCGCGGAAATCCAGATCGATATCGGGCATTTCAAGCCGTCCGGGATTGAGGAAACGCTCAAAGATCAAGTCGTGCTGGATGGGGTCCACCATCGTGATCTCAAGCGCGTAGGCTACGATCGAACCGGCCGCCGAGCCGCGCGCGTTGTACCAGATGCCTTTCTCACGCGCATGCCGGCACAGGTCGCCCACGATCAGGAAGTAGGTATCGAAACCCATCTCGTGGATGATCTTCAACTCATGATCGAGTCTTTCCTGGACTTCGGGCCTGCTCGCCCGTTCGTGATAGCGGCGTCCGACACCGTCCTCGCACAGGAAGCGCAGGTAGGATTCGGTTGTATATCCGTCCGGGACGGGAAAATCGGGCAGGTGATATTTCTTGAACGATAAGTCCACATTGCAGCGTTCCGCGATCAGCAGGGTATTGGCCAGCGCTTGAGGTACTTCGGCGAATAAGGAGGCCATCTCCTGCGGCGTGCGCAGATAATACGAGGCGTCCGACATGCGCATGCGATCCGGATCGGACAATACAGTGTTCGTCTGGATGGCCAGCAGAATATCCTGCAGGCGCGAGTCTTCGGGATTGATGTAATGCACGTCATTGGTGGCGATGTAGCGGGCGGAATGGCGCGCCCCCATCTCGAGCAATTGACGGTTCAGCGCGGGGATCTCTTTGATGTTGTGTTGTTGCAGCTCGATGAAAAACCGGTCGGGACCGAAGACATCGTAATACCAGTTCATGCGCCGCACGGCTTCCTGTGGATTCTCCTCCAACAGCGCCCGCGGGATCTCGGCGGACATGCAACCCGAAGTACAGATCAGCCCATCGGAATGTGCGGCCAGGAAATCGTGGTCGATGCGCGGGAAATAATAGAAACCGTCCAGCTGTGAAGCGGACGCGATCTGCAACAGGTTCTTATAACCCGTCTCATTCTCGGCCAGCAGGAGCAGATGGGAAGAGGTGCGATCGAGCTTTGAATCGCGGTCTTTCATGCCGCGGGCCGCCATGTAGGCTTCCACCCCGATGATCGGCTTTACTCCGGCCGCGATGGCATCGTTGAAAAAGTCCACCACGCCGAACATCGTGCCATGGTCCGTGATGGCCACCGCCGGCATGTCCATTTCCCGGACGCGTTCGACCAGCTTCTTGATGTTCGAGAAGCCGTCCAACAGGGAGTATTCGGTGTGTACGTGGAGGTGGGCGAAGGACATGGTCTGATCGTCGCTGGACTTATCGTCCGATAGTCGCTAGTCAAGTAGTCGAAGGGTGAAGGGTCTGCCCACTAGACTATAAGACCATCTGACTAGTGACTAGTCGACCAATCCGGATTATAGCACGCGTGTTCAGAAAAGTCCGGATTGGCTGGCTTAAAATATCTGTGGCTTGCAGCAGTATGATATTATCTGCATGGGAAAGTTTGAGTTTTCGGAGAGCCATTATCTTTGCATGGGAGTGAAGAATGAGAGCTGCAGAAGTCCCTCCTGAACTGCTGTCGGTTTTTGAAAAAGCCAGTGAATCCGTCAAGGAATATTTCGGGTCGCTGAAAAGCGTGCCTGCCCGCGGCCGGGTGGAGGTCGGCAAGGACCGCTTTATCCTGGCGCGCACAGATTCGCTCTCCCTGGTGATGCGAAAAGTGCTGACGGAGATCTATGGTGAGCATGGGTCCGATCAGCTCTTATATGCTTTCGGGAAAGCGGTCGGCCGCACCGAGGCCCACAAATTCTTCGATCGTTTCGGGCTGACCGATCCGCTCGAGAAATTTGGTTTTGGCCCGACCTATTTTTCCTTTTCCGGCTGGGCGTTCGTGAATTTGCTGTATCCCACCAACCCTGTCGCAAACGAGACCTTCGTGCTGGTGTTTGCCAACCAGCAGTCCTTTGAAGCGGAGGGGTTCCTGACCGAAGGGGAAAAGACCCAAAAGTCGATCTGTCACATCAACGCAGGCTATCTGACAGGCTGGTGCGAAGCCTCTTTTGATATCCCGCTCGAGACGCGTGAGTTATTTTGTTCGGCCAAGGGGGATCCACTCGATCTTTTCCTGATGACCCATCGCAAGAAGATCCTGATCGCAACGGAGAATGCCGCGCGCCTGATCGAGAAAGATCAGGACCTGACTGTGGAGGCGATCCTGGCAGAGTAAGGAAAAGGTACTTGGGTAATTAGGTAATAAGGTTTTAGACCGCGAAGACGCGAAGGGCGCGAAGAAATTTTTTCTTCGCGCCCTTCGCGTCTTCGCGGTTAATTTTTTTACGGTTACGGCACGATCGCAGTACGTATATCGTCGCCGAAATTTTCCAGCGCATCCAATGTCTGATTGATCGCTCCCGCTTCCAGCGGTATCGTGTGCGTCACGACCTGTGAAGTATCCAGCACCTTGCGTCGTGCAAGTTCGATCAGGGCCGGTAGTTCCTGCAGCAGGTGATCGTTCGAGCCGATGATCTCGGCTTCCCTCCCCAGTAGTTCACGATAGGTATCAATTTCCAGGGTTTGATCGCTCAACCCGACGATGACCGCGCGTCCTAAAACGCTCAGGCATTGCAGGCTCTGCCTCATCGTTTGGGCCAGGCCGATCATTTCGATGGCCACGTCCGCACCTTTTCCGCCCGTGAGCCTGCGGATCTCTTCCACCGGATCAACCTGCTTCGCATTGACCGGGTTGGCCCCAAAGCGCGCGGCCAGCTTGAGTTTCGCGTCG
>CAYUUJ010000136.1:0-6078 GCA_964447845.1 uncultured Anaerolineaceae bacterium | reverse complement strand
ACCACGCGCACCCAGCTGCTGCAATCCATCCGCGATGTAGCGCTCAATCAGGCGTCCATTCACCCATCCATCGCGATGAAAGTGATCAATGAATTCAAGCAGACCTCGAGCCGGACGTCCGCGTGCGAATCACTCACCCGTCGCGAGACCGAAGCCCTGCGCCTGATCGCCCGCGGCTTAAGCAATCAGGAGATTGCAACCAACCTGGTCGTCCATGAGCGGACGATCGCCAAGTACGTCAGCAACATCCTCAATAAACTGCATGTCACCAACCGCACGCAAGCGGCTTTGTACGCGATCCGCGAAGGTCTCACAGCCATCTCGGTTGAGTAGCCCGTCTATCCAGATTGACGAGGAAAACATGAATCATTTCGAATACATAAAAGCAACGGACTTCGACCGGGCCTGGCTGAACTTTGAGCTCGATCTGCCGCTCAAGCCGGCCAAAGGCGGTAAGCCTAATCCCTTTTATATCGACCGTCCCAACAACCCGATCGCAGAGTTGACGGATGCGCTGCTGGCTCCCTTTTACCGGCCACCCAAGTTCTTCTTTTCCGGGCATCGCGGCTGCGGAAAATCGACCGAGCTGTTGCATTTATTGAGCAACCCGGAAATACACAAGAAATATTGGCCGATCAATTTCAGCATCCGGGAAGAGGCCGATATCATCGACATCGACTTTCGGGATGTTTTACTGGCGATTGGCGGAAGATTGTTCCGTGAATACCGCAAGAAAGGCGGGGAGCTCCCCGACCAGCTGCTGAAGGAACTTAATAACTGGAAAGGGAAGGTGGAAAAGGAAATTTCCACCATCCTGGACGGCCGCCTGTCCAATATTGAAATGAGCGCTTCGGTGGATGCCTTCTTCGCGAATGCCGGTTTGAAAATGAAACTGGAACCTGCAACGCGTGTTGAACTACGCCAGGTGATCGAGACGGATATTACCGGCCTGATCGCGATCATCAACCACATCGCCACGGCGATCTATACCAAGGAACGACTGATACCCCTGATCCTGATCGACGACATGGACAAACCGTCCCTCGAAAAAGCCAGGGCGATCTTCCATGACCGCAGGGAAATCATGATGCAGCCCAGCTGCGCGATCGTCTATACGGTCTCCAGCGCGCTGTTCTACAGCAAGGAATTCGATTCCATCCGGGACCAGGCGCTCTTCCTGCCCAATATCTATCTACACCCCCCCATGGAGCCCGAGAACCATCATGAACAGGGCTACAAGACCCTGCGCCAATTCGTACACTCGCGCATGGATTCGAACCTGATCGAAGAGGCCGCACTGGAACAAGCTGTCACCTACAGCGGTGGCGTTTTCCGCGAACTGGCCCGCATCATGCGCACCGCCATCGGCCGGGCTCGCCGGCGAAAAGCCGTCAAGCTGGATTGCGCCGACATCGAGTGGGCTGCGGTTGAAATTCGGAATGAGTACCGGCGAATCCTGGACAAGGAAGACATCAAGCTGCTTAAAAAAGTGGCCGCCAACAACAAATTGGAATTCAGTGAAAACCTGCGCCCCCTCCTTCAGCTCCTGGCGTTGCTGGAATATCGTGACGAAGAGAATTGGTGTGACGTCCACCCTGTGTTGAGGAAGCTGTTGGATGACTAGGCAAACCGGCCAAAGCATCCAGGTGATCGAGTCCTTCGAGGACCGCGTCGATATCCTGGCCGGCGAATTGGAATTGTCGATCAAATGGCGGCGGCCGTGCGTGCTGTTGGTCGTCTATAACTCATCCTACGTGCGTGCGGACGTTGAAACCGCGCTCGCAAATCATTTGATCGACCTGGGTCAAAAAACCTCTTCATTAAAGATCCAGGACCACCAGACAAAAGAGGTCGGCGAATTCCTTCGGGAGATTAAAGACCCGATTGGCACCGTTTTCTTTATTGAGGGTTTGCGCTGGGGTCAGAGCAAAGATGTCAATGCGCACACCGACCTTAATCTGCAACAGGAATTCCTGATCGAGAAACAGGTTCGGGTGATCTTCTGGTTGACACCAAAAGAGGTAAAGGATCTGGCCCGGCATGCTCCGGACTTTTGGTCCCAAAGACAACGCGTGATCGAATTTGCCGAGGCTCCAAAGGCAGAGCAGGTTCTGCAGGGCGCCCTGGATTCAGCCTGGCAGGGCAACGGGGAATACGCCGGCCAATTTGAAGATACCGATGAAAAAATATCCCTGCGCGAAGCTTTATTGACGGAGCTCCCGCAAGAAGCCGAGGCCAGCTCAACAAGGGCCAACCTGCTCTTAACCCTGGGTATCCTCAACTGGCGCCAGGGGAACTATGAGAAAGCCGACGAGTTGCTGCGCGAAGCGCTTAAGATCGCCACTTTGATCCAGGATACCTGGTTTGAGGCGGAATGCTTTAATGCCATCGCGCTGGTAAAGACCAGCATGGAAAGAATAAACGATGCGATCGACGCTTACAAGCAGGCCATCCAATTGGCTCCCGGCCAGATCTTTGCCTGGAATAACCTGGGTAACTTGTGTGCCAAGATCGGCCGCAACGATGAAGCGATCGTGGTCTTTCTCAAAGCGATCGAATGCAACCCCAAGGATCCGATCGGATGGAACGGGTTGGGGAATGTCTATCAAAAAATCGGGTATGTGGACGATGCCATTGCCGCCTACCGCAGATCGATCCAATTCATGCCCACTTTTGCCCATCCGTGGTGCGGGCTTGGTGAAGTTTATGCAAGCAGCGGCCGTATCGATGATGCCATCGCTTCTTATAAGAAGGCGATCGGCTTGAACAAGCAATATGTTGCACCCTGGCTGCGCCTGGGAGCCTTGTTCAATAAACAAGGTATGGATCGTGAGGCCGTGAAGTCGTTCGAGAGAGCGCTCAACCTGGACCCCAGGAATGCCGCGATCTGGAACGAGCTGGGAATCAGTTATCTCAAATCGGAAGCGTTTGTGGAGGCAGGTGATGCCTTTTCAAAAGCGATTGAAATTGACCGTGGATTTGCCTCGGCCTACGGCAACCTGGCGCACACCTTCGTCGAACAAGGTATGCATGCGGAAGCGCTTCCGCTGTATTTGATGAGCGTGGAATTGCTGACCGAAGACAAGGAAAAAGCCGTGGCGTTCAACAGGCTCGGAGATGTGTATCGGATGCTGAACGATTACGACAATGCCATCGCAGCCTATCAATCCTCGGACATGCTGGACCTGGGAAGCTCGGCATCCAGAAACCGGAAGAATATCAAACAGGCCAATATGCCTGCGCCTTCAGAAAATCTGGACGAAATCGTAGAAGCCAGCCCGATTGCTGAGCCGGCTGCTGAATTGCCTAAGATCGGGCTCGACGATCTTGTGCAGGAGAATGCGAACGACGCGTTACCCGAGATGACCGCGCAGGATCTTTCAGATGCACCCTACTGGATTTTCAACCCGCCTTCCAACAGCCATGTTGAGATCTCATCCACAGCCATGGACGAATCTAAGGAATCGATAGGAGCTGCCATGCCCAAACCTGCTTCATCCCCCACAGCCCGCGCTGAAACCGCAGCCGCCAATGACCGGGACCTCGAAATGCTCAAGGATGAAAGCAAGAATCCCCTGGTTTGGAATGAGAAGGGAAATGTCCATTTCAAGCGGCAGTCATTCGATGATGCCATCAGCGCATACAACCGGGCCATTCAGCTCGATCCCGCCTTTGGCTGGCCCTACAGCAACCTGGCGTTGACTTATTTGATCCAGGGCCAATATGCAGAAGCGATCCTGCTTTATCAAAAATCGATCGAACTGCTCAAGGTCGATAAGGACAAGTCCGTTTCCTGGAACGGCATCGGGAACGTATACCGGTACCTCAATGATTATCCAAATGCCGTTGCCGCGTATCAAAAAGCGGCTGAACTGGATCCGGAGACAGCCGGTATGCGGGATGGAGCGGATAGTTTTCAGGTCATCCAGGATGCTGAAAGCACCGAGATGTGGAATGACCTCGGAGAATTATTCTTCAAGACCGGATTCCCGGAGGAAGCGATCCAGGCCTTCAACAAAGCCATCGAACTGGAGCCGGAATCCGGAGCGGCCTATAACAATCTGGGATACGTCCTGGTTTCTCGCGGTCAGTTTACTGAGGCCATCCCGCTCTATCAAAAAAGTCTCGAGCTGTTCCGCGGCAGCGAGGATCAATCCCTGGTCTGGAATCGCCTGGGCAACGCGTACCGCAAACTCAATGATTACGATAACGCCATGAAAGCTTACCAACAGGCCGCCAAATTGTCGGCGGGCGGCACCAGCCTGGTCGATCGAACACGCTTCAGTTTATTGAGCAATGTGTATGTCAGCCAGTAATTCCACTCTGTCTTCTTTTCAATGGAGGTTGAAATGAGTAACTATGAGTTTTGGGACGAATTAGGAAAGATCTTCGAAGCGGTAGTGGCCTATCAGGAAAAGTCTGTCGAATTCAACAAGCGCTTCATCCATCCCTGGATCAGGCTCGGAAATGTGTTCGATAAGCAGGACCGGAACACGGAAGCCATTCGCGTGTACGAAAAGGCGATCGAACTCGAGCCCGACAACGCGCAGAATTGGTATGAGCTTGGCAACATTCATTTCCAGATGCAGAACCTCGGCGAAGCCGCCGCGGCCTATTCCAAGACCATCGAACTGGAGCCGGATTTCGGCTGGTCCTACAGCAACCTGGCGTTGACTCTGGCAACGCAGGGAAACTTCATTGAAGCCGTCCCCCTCTATCAAAAAGGAATCGACCTGCTGCAGGCGAGCAAGGATAAGGCGGTTGTATGGAACCGCCTCGGAAACGCCTACCGCAAGCTCGATCAGTACGAGCTGGCATTGCAGGCCTTTCAAAGCGCGGACGATCTGGATGAAGAGAATGCCGGCTTCCGGGATGATCTGGACGAAGTGCCGGACGGACCCAGCCTTGTAGAAGGCGTGGGCTCTGAAAATTCAGGCTCTGAAACGGAAATGATCGTCGAACCCGTTCTGTTGAGCCTGGCCGAGAGTCCGGTCATGGAACCCGCGCAGTTGGAACCAGTCGCCGAGACAGAGTCACCGATCGAAGAATCTCAAGACGGGATCGTCGAGGCGATGGCGGACGTCCTGGAAACTGTGCTGGAGACCGAATCTCAAGATACGCTCACTCTGGAGATCCAGAGTCAGCATCGTTCGACAGACTCCCCCTCCGAGGAGATCGCAGAACAGAGTGTGGAAGCTGCGCCTGCCGTAGATGAAGAGACTCCGCTCAACGCGGACCCCGAACCTGGTCCCGTTACCGAGGAAATCCTCGAACCCTCCGCCGGGGTAGTCTCAGCAGCAAAGACTGCAGAGACTGTACCGGCATGGGTGACACAACCTCCGCCTGTGGAAGTCGTCGAAACAAAAGGGCAGGCAGCGTTTCTTGAAGCTGAAGCTGCAGCCCTTGCTAAAGCGGCCACCAATTCGGCAGAGGCAGTCGAAGAAACCGTGACAACCGAAGATCCTGAGCCGGTTGCAGCAGTGGTGCAAGAAGTCGCCATTGTGGATGCGGATCAAAGTTTTGACGAGATCGTGGTCACGGAGGAAATCGGCCCGGAAACCCAGGCAGAAACTGTCGCCAAAGTAGCCGTCAGCGAGGAAACGGCAGGGAGTACGGAACCCGACTCCGAGGTCCAGCCCGAGGCGGTACCCGTCCTTGAAGAAGTTCTTGCCCTGGCCATAGCCGATGAGGCAGCTCAACCAGTGCTAAGTCCCGAGACCGCACATGCTGCTTACGATGTGTTCTTGAAGGACAACGAAGAGCCCAATCAGCTCCAGACTTCTGAGGCAGATGAAGTTCCTGCACCAGAAGAAGCCCCTGCTTCATCAGAACCGGTGGCGGAAGTTGGTCCTTCGGGTGAAGTCCGTATCGAGATGGATGCCAAGAACGCCCACGTCTGGAATGAACTGGGCAACGTGTATTTCGGCACCGGCTCCTACGATGATGCGATCGTCGCCTACACCAAGGCCATCGAGTTGGACCGCTGGTTTGCCTGGCCGTACAGCAATCTGGCGCTGTCGTACATGCAGAAAGGCCGATTCGCGGAAGCCACCTTGTTGTATCAACGCAGCATCGAGT
>CAYUUJ010000135.1:0-6120 GCA_964447845.1 uncultured Anaerolineaceae bacterium | reverse complement strand
TTCTCGGTGAAGCCCGAAACGCGCAAGCGCACTCCGGGCAGGTTGATGCCTTTATGGGCCGTAAGCGTCCCACCGACAACAACCCGTGCCGTCAGCGAGCGGGGTTCGACGGTAACCACTGAAAGGGCCAGCCGTCCGTCGTCCAGCAGGAGACGATCTTCGGGTTGGACGGATTCAAACAACTCAGGAAAATCCACAGGGATGCATTGTGCGGATCCAGAGGGGAAGGAATCTTCAGCAGCGTATAAACAAACCATTTCCCCGGCGGAGAGCTGAAGAGGTGTTTCCAATTTACCGACGCGGATCTTGGGACCTTGCAGATCCTGCAAGATACCGACCGGGATATTCAATTTTTGTGAGACACGGCGCAGGGTGGCGATCCGTTCGGCGTGTTGCGCATGTGTGCCATGCGAAAAGTTCATGCGCGCCACATTCACGCCAGCCAGAACGAGCTTTTCAAGCACAGCTTCGCTCTGGCTGGCGGGACCGAGTGTGGCGACGATCTTGGTGCGACGGAACAAAGGATTCCTCCGAAACTAAGCAGTATTTCCGGTATAAGAGAGCAGCAAGGCGGGGGTAGGTCATTGTGCAAAACACCCGATAGTCCGGAAAGGATACGCAGCCTGACAGCGCGGCTTGAGGTTTACAGGTAAAAAAGCTCTCGGGCTTGAGTTTCCAGATCCGAACGGAAATCAGGGTGTGCTACGTTGATCAATTCCCGGGCGCGCTGCCGGATCGTTTTTCCATGCAGGGCGGCCACGCCATATTCAGTAACCACATACCGAACCTGGCTCCGGCTGGTGACTACTCCTGCACCCGGCTTGAGTAATGGAGTAATACGTGTAACGCGGGCGCCATCTTTAAGAGTGGCAGTGCTTGGGAGCGCAATAATTGGAACACCGCCTTTGGAACGCGAAGCCCCATATATAAAGTCTAATTGGCCACCGGCCCCGCTGTATAACTTGGAGCCGATGCTGTCCGCGCAGACCTGGCCGGTGAGATCCACTTCGATGGCCGAATTGACCGCGACCATGCGTTCGTTCTGAGCGATCACGAACGGATCGTTCACGTATTCTGTCCGGTGGAGTTCGACCATGGGATTTTCATGCACCCATTTATACAGGCGTTGCGTGCCAAGGATAAATCCGGCTACGATCTTCCCGGTATGCAAGGACTTGCGGGAATTCGTCACAACCCCGGCTTCCACCAGGTCGATCACACCGTCCGAAAATAATTCGCTGTGAATTCCCAGATCTTTTTTCTGGCTTAAATATTTTAATACCGCGTCGGGGATCGCGCCGATACCCATTTGCATCGTCGCCCCATTCGGGATCAGGTCCGTGATGAAACCTGCGATCTTTTCAAGCATCTCGGACGGACCAGTCTCACCCATGACCAGCTCCGGGAGCGGATAATTGACCGGGATGATGTGGCTCAAGCGACTGACATGAATAAAGGAATCCCCCAGCGTGCGCGGCATCTGCTGGTTCACCTCCGCGATCACCACCCTGGCCGACTCCGCGGGGGACTTTGTGATTCCCACTTCCACTCCCAGGCTGCAGAAACCATGTTCATCCGGTGTGGAGACGTGGATCAGCGCCACGTCGATCGGGAGGATCCGGCGTTTGAAAAGCAATGGAAATTCGGACAAGAGAACCGGCGTAAAGTCAGCCCGGCCATCCTGCACAGCCGCTCTGATGTTATCGCCGATGAATACCGTGTTCACCCGCAGGTGGCCTTGCATATTCGAATTCACATAATCAGCCGGGCCAACTGTCAGCGTTTGACAGATCTCCACATCCTTGAGATTCGGAGCGTATTCTACGAGGGCTGAGAGGAGCTTCTGGGGTACGGAGGCATTCCCGGTCAGAAAGACGCGCTGCCCGTTCTGGATGGCGCGTACCGCCTGCTCTGCGGTAGTTACCCTCGACTCATACAGACTGGTCCAGTCCATTGCCAGCCTCCTGTCCGGTTGTGATGGGTGTCAGATGAACCAGCCTTCCCTGCGTGGTATTCACCGCGTTTTCGATGGCAGGGTTGTCCTGCATGGCTGTTTTGACGCCCTTCTCTGAGACCTCCAGGATGTAAGGCAAGGCTGCATTTACGAATGCATGAGTTGCAGTACGTGCCACGACGCCGGGCATATTTGGTACACAATAATGCAACACACCTTCGTCCACGAAAGTCGGATGGTCATGGGTGGTGGGGCGGGAAGTCTCAATGCAACCGCCCTGGTCGATGCTCACGTCGATGATCACCGAGCGGGGTTTCATATCACGCACCATATCCCGGCTGACGAGCACCGGGGTGCGTTGGCCGGGCGTCAGGACCGCGCCGACCAACACATCGGCGTATCGGGTAACGCGCGCAATATTTCGTGGGGTCGAGATCATGGTCACAATGCCGGGGAAGCGGTCTGAGATGCGTTGCAGCGCTTGCACGTTCCGGTCGATGACAATCACATGCGCGCCCAAGCCGGTCAGAGCCTGGGTGGCATACGTTCCGACCACGCCGGCTCCCAAAACGGCCACTTCTGCCGGAGGCACACCTGGGACACCTCCCATCAGAATACCTTTCCCGCCTTCACTGTTTTGTAAAAGACGGGCGGCGGTTTGAGCGGCCATCAAACCGCCGATCTGGCTGAAAGGTCGCAGGACCGGCAAAGTGCCGTCTGCCAGCCGGATCTGTTCATACGCTAGCGTGGTGATCTTCTTCTTGAGGATGAGGTCGATCTTGTTACGCTGCGCGGACGCGAAGTGCAGGAAGCCGGCGAGGATGGCGCCATCTTGCAGCCATTCCAATTCTTCTTTCAGTGGGCGGCCGACCTTTAATAACAAGTCTGCCCGGGCGAACACTTCTTCAGCGGAATATACGATTCGGGCGTGGGCTCTTTCGTATTCCTGATTCACAAAGCCGGCCCCAACGCCGGCCTTGTCCTCCACATACACGGTATGTCCCTGGTCGCACAAGACCTCGACGCCTGCAGGCGATAGCCCTACTCGGAACTCGTACGGCCGGCGTTCCTTCGGGATCCCAATGTTCATTCATTCCTCCACGATCATGCAGCCCTGAAAACTCATCCGGAAGCGACAGGGATTTCACCACAAAGTCACCAAGTCTCTAAGGCTCTAAATTTTTTTGTGTCTTCGTGTCTTTGTGGTAGTTCCTCAAATCAAGCTATATTCAGCACTTCCCGGATATGAGGCAACGCCCAGTCGATGGTCTCTTTTTCGATCACCAGCGGCGGCGCAAAGCGGATGACGTTCTCATGCGTTTCCTTGGCGAGGATGCCGCGCTCTTTCAAGGCTTCACAGAAACGCCTGGCCCCGCCGGCGTTCGGCTTCAACTCGACACCGATCAATAAACCTCTACCGCGCACTTCCTGCACATGCGGACTGGGGACTTCCACCAGCTGCTCCATAAAGTATTCGCCCAGCTCTTCAGCGCGCTCAGACAGGTTCTCCTCCCGGATCACGCGTAACGAGGCGCGTGCCACCGCGGCTGCAAGCGGATTCCCGCCGAAGGTTGATCCATGCTCCCCAGCCGTGAATAAACCGAGCAGAGGCTCATCTGTCAGGATCGCGGAGATCGGATAAAACCCGCCGGCCAGGGCTTTACCGATGATCATCACATCCGGTCGCACGTCCTCATGTTCACAGGCAAATAGTTTCCCGGTACGGCCCAGGCCCGTCTGGATCTCATCCGCCATAAAAAGCACATTATTCCTCTTACAAATTTCCGCCACCTGCTTTAGATATCCCTCAGGCGGGATGATCACACCGGCCTCTCCCTGAATGGGCTCGATCAGGACGGCGGCAGTATTGGATGTAATGGCTTTCTCGATTGCGCCGGCATCTCCGTATGCCACACTCACAAACCCGGGTGTGAACGGACCGAAATCATCCCGATATAACGGCTCGCTCGAAAAAGAAACCACGGTCACGGTGCGTCCGTGGAAGTTGCCGGTGGCCGTGATTATTTCTGCTTGATGACGAGGGACTTTCTTGACTTGATAAGCCCATTTGCGGGCCAGCTTAACTGCCGTCTCGACGGCCTCAGCGCCTGAATTCATCGGCAAAGACATCTCATAGCCAGTCATATCCGAGAGTTCTTTATACAACAATGGGAGCTGATCGTTGCGGAACGCCCGGGAGGTCAGGGTGACTTTTTTTGCCTGGTCCACCAATGCGTCCAGGATCTTGGGATGCACATGGCCCTGGTTGACTGCGGAATAGGCGCTCAGACAATCGAGATACTTCTTACCTTCCACGTCGTACACCCAAACACCTTCGGCTTTGGTGATGACAACGTCCAGAGGATGGTAATTGTGAGCGCCGTACTTCTCTTCCAGGGCAATAAAGTCTTTTGTATTCATGAGCTGCCTTTATGGGTCTTATGGATTCCTATTAATGAACAAATTCGGTTTTTGAGTAATAAAAGAGCTGGATCAGGCAACCCCGAAAAGTCTCGCCAGGACCGCTTTTTGAGCATGTAAGCGGTTGTGTGCCTGCGGAAAGATGACCGATTGCGGACCATCCGCCACTTCATCGGTCAACTCGTGATTGCGATGCGCGGGCAGGCAGTGCATCACGATCGCATTCTTATCCGCTTCGCCCACCAATTTCGCGTTCACTTGATACGGTGGGAAGACCTTTTCACGCTGGGCGGTTTCTTCCTCCTGTCCCATGCTGGTCCAGGTATCCGTGTAGATCACCTGTGCGCCTTTCACAGCCTCATGGGGATTGCGCATGAAGGCCAATTTGCTTCCGGTATCCTCGGAAATATCCTTGGCGATACCGGCGGCTTTGGGGTTCAGGTCATACCCCTCCGGGTTGGCAATCGCGAAGTTCCAACCCAGCTTGGCCGCGACGTGCATCAATGAGACCGCCACGTTATTCGCATCCCCGACGTAAGCAATGTTTAATCCCCTGGCTCTGCCAAATTTCTCCTGGATGGTCAGCGCGTCCGCCAGACCCTGGCACGGATGGTTGTATCCGCTCAGGCCATTGACAACCGGCACGTCCGACCACTTTGCGAATTCGAGGATGTGTTCATGATCGAACACGCGGGCCATGATCGCCTGCACATAGCCTGCCATGACGCGCGCCACATCTGCGATCGATTCGCGTTTGCCGAGCCCGATCTCGTTGGGTGAAAGATATAGCGCGTCTCCACCCAGATGTCGCATTGCCATATCGAAGGAGACGCGCGTACGCAGGCTGGGCTTCTGAAAGATCATTCCCAGCACTTTGCCTTTGAAAAGAGGCTGGTTACCCACCTTGAAATATTCATTTTTAAGATTAATGGCGAGGTCAATAAGGTCTTGGACTTCTTCAGATGATAGTTCAGAAATTGCCAGGAAATGTTTCATGCACTCTCCTCTATAAAGTATAACACCGGCAATTTCAGAGGCCGGTCGTGGGCATTCTCGTGATTTTATCCCCGCTTCGGAAACTATTGTTTGGGATCCGTTCTATGTTTCTTCCAGTATCTTTGCAATCCATCCGCGGACATTCCCAACGGATTGGCGAGTTCGTAGGCTTTGATCACATCCGCGCTCAAGTCAATTTGAGCCCCTTGGTCTTCGATCCACATAGTGTAGCTTTCACGCAGTTCTTCAAGTGGGGGATCAGACGTCATGACATTTTCCAGCCAGTGCTCGGCCGAATCAAGCCCCTTTTGAACCTCGCGCAACTGCCACTCAGGATCATCGTAGACTCCAAAATGTGTCGGGGCGATCCGGGAGAAGTTCTGGCTTTGCAGGTGCATGAGACTCTCACGCCAGCGCTCGATATGCAGTTCAGGCGGCGGCATCGGGACGCGTAGATATTGAAATCCGGGAATTCGTACACCGCCCACATCTCCGCTGAAACAGATATCTTCGAACAGGTAGGCGTAATGATGCTCAGCGTGCCCGGGTGTATTTATGGGCAGGAAACGCAATTCGCCGATGACGATCTCTTCTGCATCCTGCACGACCCTCAGTCTGTCTCCAGGGACCGGGAGGAATTCACCCCACAATGAGTCCATTCGATCTCCGTAAATGCGGGTTGCGCTGGCGATCAGTTTTTCGGGATTTAGCATGTGCGGCGCCCCCACGGGATGCACAATAATTTCGGC
>CAYUUJ010000134.1:0-6123 GCA_964447845.1 uncultured Anaerolineaceae bacterium | reverse complement strand
CCGGACAGGTATTGGATCCAGACCCCGACATCAAGATTTTCTTAATGCTCGAATCTCAAGCCCGCAAACCGATTAATGCACCAAAGCGGCCGGTGTTTCCCTTTTCGCCGCGGTGCGAGAACCAATCCTCCAAATGACAGGCTGTACAGATCTCCGCACCTTCGATCTTTTCCACACCTGCATTCCGCAACTGTATCTCATTTGCTTTCCACAGGTCAAGATAAGTTTGGCGTTTACGCGTCTTCAACAGGTTTTCCGCCTGTGAGCCGAAGGCCTGTTGGATCTGCAGGGCAACATCCGGACCAATTTGGTAGTGATCCGGCCCGATGGATGGACCAATAGCCGCCAGGATATTCTTTGGCTTGGACCCGTACCGAGACATCATGGCCTCGACGGCTAGCCTGGCAGTGGCGCGCACGGTGCCCAGCCACCCCGCATGTGCGATGCCAACGACTTTTTTCCTGGGATCATAAAGCAGGATCGGAACACAATCCGCGAAACGCATATAGAGAGTGACCTCAGGCCGGTCGGTAAAGAGAATATCCGCCTGGGTCAGTTCCCTGGATGGATCGCGCGGCGCGTCAGCGTAGACAACGTCTGCGCTATGAACCTGCCACACGTCGTGGAGTGAATCGATATCCCGCCTCAAGGCGCGGAAGGTGCGCGCCCGGTTCTCGTGGATACGCGGGATTTCATCGCCCACCGTCCCACCGACGTTTAGCGAATCCCACGGAGCAGGGCTGACCCCGCCACGGCGCGAAACCACCCCATGGATCACAGAATCCGGGAATATATCGAAGGTGTAATACCTGATATCGTTTTGTTCGGAGAAGGGCATTAGTCGGCAGCTTGTACGATGGCAGCTTTTTTGAGAAAGAATTGGCGGGTCTCCCGCATGGATTCTTCCATATAAGGATAAGCATACCAGGCTGTCATCCATCCAAATAAGCCGCCGGTCAGCACGCGCAGTAATGGTGTGCTTTCGCGATACGGAACCAGGGAGGCCAGCCATGGCCAATTAAATTGGCTGAAGAGTTGCGAAAAACCATCCAGGGCGATCGGGCCGATACCGATCAGGATCCATAAAAACCAGTGAAGCGGCGGCAGGCGGCGGCCGGTAAAGCCGAAAATGATCCCGAACAGCAGGAGCGCTCCGTAAATGGCAACATCTCTTTCACAGAGTGCCACTTTGTAACCCACGTTCTCATTGCCGACAAATTGACGGGCTTCGAACCGGGAAAAACTCGCAGGATTATCCAGGTCGTCAAGACCGGTGATCTGCTCAAAGGTTTTCGCCCCGCTGACGCCGGCCTCTGAAAGCGGATAGTAAGACTGATCGCCGAATAAGAAAAATGAACGAAATCCGAACTGATGGCAGAGCGGGCTGTAGATCTTATAAATGACCTGGGCCGGGATCGGCGCACCGGCTTTCATAAATGTTGGCGCAAGGAAAGGCAGCCCGACATAAAGGAGGATGAACAGGTTCAGGACGGTTAAATAATGTTTGGAAAGCCAGAATGAAGCACGATCTCCCCCGGTCAGGGTTTGGCCACGTTTAACGCGGCGTTCATATTGTTCCCCGCCGATCTTTTGCAATTGACCATGGCGGTCATCGGCCGCGCCCAGCGTCATTTTCAATTTCTGGAGATTGAACGGAGATTCCAGACTGTACGGACCAACTTCAATGACGGGAACCAGCCCGGCATATTTCCGGTTGAGGACCAGATCAGATTCGATATCCACCTGTACCAGACGATGCGGATATTTAGCCTGTAATGACTCCAGATCGGACATGGCCTGATCGCACGGAGCGCAATCCTTACGCATATATAAAGTAACAGTTAACAATATGGCTCCAAAACCCTACAGGCCAAAATCGAAGTAGAAGAATTGACCGCGCTGGGCGATGATCTCAAAAATTCCAGTGAAGAGCAGGATGCCCACCACAACCAAAACCACTCCCATCGCAATTTCCACGTAGCGCATGATCTTGCCATACTGGCGCAGGAGCGTGGAAACCCAGCCTATTCCAAGCGCTGCCAACAGAAATGGGATCGCCAGCCCCGCCGAATAAGCCGTCAGCAGCGAAGCCCCAAGCGTGAGCGAGCCGCCATTGATCGCGAGTGTCAGGATCGCGCCGAGCACAGGTCCAACGCATGGGGACCAGCCGGCTGAGAAAAAGACACCCATCAACGCGGAAGAGAAATAGCCCCATTTCCGATCAGGCGCCTGGTTGACCCTTGTATCGTAATCCAAGAACGGAATACGGAAGACTCCGATCATGTGCAGCCCGAATACAATGACGACCAAACCGCCGATCTTGGCCAGCCAGAAACGCATATCGAAGAGGATCCGCCCGGCCGCTGAAGCTGCGATACCCAGCAGGACGAAGACAACGCTGAAGCCGATCACGAATGCCAGTCCGTGTGAAAAGGTGATCCAGCGATAGGCGGAGGAATTCTCGCCTCCCGCTGCCCTTCCACTGAGATAGCCCACGTAAGCCGGCACGAGGGAAAACACACACGGTGAGAGAAAAGATGCCAGGCCAGCCAGCAAAGCAAGTCCGACCGAGACCTGTGAGATATCCATGCGTTAGACTCTTTCCTCAACCACAATGACGTGTGTTCCGCCATTCGGCCATTCCATCGTGATATCGCCTTGATCCAGCGATACCGTCGGATTCATCCAACGCCAGATCCATTTTGCATCTTCCGGCGCGGCATTCACACAACCGTGCGAGCGCGGCGTACCAAAATCGTTGTGCCAGAATGCTCCATGAATTGCTATGCCGGCCGGGTTGAACAATGCGGTCCATGCGATCGCCGGGGTATCAAATCCAGCTCCTGTCGTCCCGCCGGCCATATGTATGGATATGGCCTTTCTCCAGGTCGTCTGTTCGCCCAAGGGCGTGGAATATGTATCGGACTTATAACCGGTCGATATTCTGCAGAAATAAACTTCCGTCGTCCCTTCAAAGCACTGCAGGGTTTGATATTCTGAGGTCGCGTCCACGAATACTTTTTTGATGGCCGGATCAACTTCCGGGTGGATCGGCGAGACGTCCTCCTCCGTCAGAGGGCGCATGGCTGCGCCATCCACCCAGAAGATGTCTCCATAACCATATCCATGCCCGGCATCCTCATTGAAGCGATAGTAGGTTGTCCCGCCATCCACGCGGATCTGATCGATCCAGGCAACCTGACTGTAATACAAGCGCGGGGTCAGGCTGGCGAGCAGCGTATCCTTGACCCAGGGCGAGATGGCAGGACCGTCCAGAATGAGGTCCACATACGGCACGGTAACTTCAGCCCAGAATCCGGTCTTTCCAGCCGGGATGGCGCTGATCGGATTGTTCGGTAGATTTCGCACGGGTTGAACAAAGGAGGAGCGTATGAATCCCTCCGGGGTTTCAACGAATCGCTGGTTAATGAAGTTGGGATTAAAACTGATGCGGGAAGGCACTACTTCCCGGTTCCAATTCACGATGGCGTCTTCATATAAAGTAGCCACAGTGGGGGTATTGATATCATCATTCGGCGCAGCTTTGACGTCCACCTTGGCCAGGACACGGCCTAAATGATCGCCAACCGGAAACTGCGGCAAAAGGCGGATGCGACCCGGGTCTTGAAACGCCAGCGCGCCTAACCCGAGACCTGTCAATTTGAGAAAATCACGACGGCTAAATGTAGAGCTCATTTTATTTTTCCCGACAGTTTGTGAGGGTATCGATCAAGGATACCCGCAAATAAAAACACCGTCAACGCCGGCCTGAGACGGTATTAATCTCCAAGATATTCCTTCAAAGACCTCAGGCAAACCGCGCTTACCTTATGTCCGACGTGCTCTTCACAATATGTCACCTGCGCGCCGGCCTTCTCCAACAACTCGATGGAGTGGCGGGCTTCCTGAATTGGAATGGTTTCATCCTGTGTACCATGGGCAACGAAGAGCTGCTTGCCCACCAAAGGCTTACCTGCGATCAAATTTTCCACGCCTTCAGGCATGAACCCGGACAGAATGGCGGCTTTACTAACTCGCTCCGGATGAAGCAAGGCTATCAGGTTGATCATGGTCGCGCCCTGGCTGAACCCCATCAGATCGAATTGAGCTGCATCTACATGCACGGATGCAGCGTAAGCAACCACGACGCGCAATAGATCCTCCAGCGCGGGTTTCAGCATTTCGAGCGTGGGACGATCGCTGATATTGGATTGCAGCACCCGCCAGGAATATCCCCCATCGTTAACTGCGTGTGGTGCGCGTGGAGCAACGATCCAGTAGTCCGGGCGAAGATCCCGGGCGAAAACCCACATCGAGTTCTCGTCGCCTTTTAGGCCGTGGATCAGCAGCAACAGGCGCGCCGGCTGGGATGTCGCCGGCCGGACACGCAGTGTCCAGCCATCGAAGGTGATCACTTCGGTTTCATTTTGGGCGGGCACTGCGCAGGATCCAATCTATCGCCCAGAAGACGAGCAGAATTAATAAGACAGGCGCAAGCCCTGCCAGCAAACAAAAGAAGCCAAATGAGGCTGCGCCCTCCCCATAGATGACCCAGATCAGCCCGATACCCAGGACAACCAATACCAGGATCGCACCGACCGCGAGCCGGACGTTGGTCTGCCTGGCATAGGCGCGCAGGTCACGTTTCACGATGGCTCTTAAAAACCCGGCGGCCGATTCTAGCCGGAAACGAAACAGCTCGTTTCAGGTCTGGGAGGGCAGACTCGACAGCCGCGTCTCCAAGGCGGGAAACTTCGGACACATTTACGCGGTCAAGTGGTTGGATGCCACCGACAGCAGGCCGGATTATGACCTCCGGTTTGTCCACCGCCAGGCGATAATCGGTCACAGCCCGGCCTCCGATATCTACCGATCGCACAAAGATATTGAAAGCCTGGGCATAATTCGAGCGCGTGATCCGATCGATGACCATCCGCGGAAAAAATCGGTTTATGTGCAAAGGGATGGGCGCAGTTTCGGCCGGTTCACCCAATGGTGGGCTGAGAACCACAGCCACCACCGGCAAGCCGGGCGCAAGCGCACGTGCGACAGACACGGGCACTGGGTTTAATACACCACCGTCCACGAGTTCCCACTCGTCCATGTGAAAGGTGGGGAAAATACCCGGCATGGCGATCGTTGAAAGCACGGCATCTTTCACAAGGCCTTTCGAGAGAATCACTTCACGACCGCTATTCAGATCCACGGCCGTTAACGCGCACGGCAGAATAAGATCATCGAAAGTTCGCTCACCGAAAAATTCGCCCAGCCAGCCGCCTATCGCCGACAGTCCCAGCAGCGACGGACCATCGTCTGGTTTACGGTCGTATAGTCTTGACTGGTCCACCTTCAGGAGGATTTCTTCGATCTCATCCGGACTATTCCCTGCAGCATACAGCGACGCGATAATACCCCCGAAACTGGTTCCAGCCACGGCGCGAATACGGAATTTTTCTTTTTCAAGGCGGCGTAGCACGCCAATGTGGGCGTTGCCTCTGGCTCCCCCGCCTCCTAGTGCTAGTGTGATATCCATTTGAGGAAATTTGATTACTCCCAATATTATTAGACGGGTTGGAATGAAAAAATTCTACCCGGGAGGGATGATCAAATCATGCGGATTTATGGCGTGGGTGTGCTGGACGGCTCCGGCGTATCGGTCGGGGCGGAGGTATTCGAGGGGACCGGCGTAAAGCTCGGTGTGGCGGTCGGCGCAGGGGTATCGGCAGGATACTTGACCGTAATGGAGACCACGAAGGTGGCTCCAAACATATGTCCATCCGCGTCCATCATCCGCCAGTGCGATGTATATGTCCCTGGTGATTGAGGTGCCGTCATAAGCACCGAAAGATCTGCCCAGTGATCCACAGTGACGACCTTCCCCAGCTTGGTCGTCTTGCCGCCCATCGGATCCCCACTTACCCAAACGATCGCATACTGATACATCCAGTTGCAGGTGCCGGTATTCGACCCCTTCCAGGTTTTTGTGAAATCCTGCCGGGGCTGGAGCACTGTCCCGGTGGGAATGTTAACGTGTGTGATGAACGCTGAATTGTTGCATCCGTACGCGAGCGAGGACGGATCGGTGGTCGGGGTAAACACCGTCCCGGTGACACTTGGCGTAAG
>CAYUUJ010000133.1:0-6245 GCA_964447845.1 uncultured Anaerolineaceae bacterium | reverse complement strand
CTTCGTGGCTTCGTGACTTCGTGGCTTCGTGACTTGGTGGTGAAGTTTCTGTTATGCCCTGAATGATCCGGGAATGGATAACGCTGAAAAAATCAGCATCCTAATGAGCATGTGCCAGCAGTTGAGCTCGGGCAGCCAGCTGGCGGATCAGCCCGTCGAACAAAAACGCGTGGAAGGGCCACATCGCATACCAATAGATAAATCCCCAGAAACCGCGCGGCTCGAAGTAGGCGGTCTCGGTTAATAGCGTCCGGCCGTCCGGTTGCGGCGTGGACTCAAATTGCAGCCAGGCTTTACCCGGCACTTTCATTTCTGCGCGCAGGCGCATTAACCGGTTCACCTCCACTGCCTCCACCCGCCAGAAGTCCAGCGATTCGCCTGCCCGGATCTCGTCCGAATGCCGGCGGCCGCGGCGGATGCCCACCCCGCCGATAGCTCTATCGATCCAGCCGCGCAGTGCCCAGGCCCAGTCCATGTAGAGCCAGCCGCGCGTCCCTCCGAGGCCGGCAAAAGCCTTGAAAACGGGATCAGGCGGCAGGTCGAGCGCGAGCGTACGCCGTTCCATCATCATGCCTTCTTCGATCTTGAAACGATACGGCTCGTTGTCACCCGCGCTGCTGATCAGCGCGTCGGACCAGGATGTTTCGACCATGTCGCTCATGACGCGTCCCAGCGCGGCGCGGACAGCCGATCCAAAGTCCATGGGCTGGATTTTCGGAAAGAGATGTTTGGCTTCGTCCTGGTGGACGATCAGCTGCGCATGCAGCCCCTCGATCAGCGGCAACACAAGGTGCCAGTGGATCGGCGTCAGCATGTGAACCCAGTAAGCAGAAAGGCGCGGCGCATAGAACGGCGTCCAGACCAGGATGCGCTGCAAGCCGCGCTGCCCGGCATAGACGAGCAGCATGTCTGCATAAGTCAGCCGCGTCGGGCCGCCGATCTCAATCGTGCGGCCGGTACTTTCGGGGGCATCCAGCCCGGCCAGCAGATAATCCAGGGCATCCCGGATGGCAATCGGTTGCGCCAGCGAGAAAAACCAGACGGGGCAGATCAATACCGGCTCGCGCTCACTTAAGTAACGGATCATCTCGAACAATACGCTGCCCGCGCCTACGATCATGCCGGCCCGGAATTCGGTGACCGGCACGCGGCTCTGACGCAGAATTTCGCCGGTCTCGTAGCGCGAGTGCAGGTACGCAGAGGCATGAGCGTCCGGGTCCACCAGTTCGCCCAAATACAGGATGCGCTGCAGTCGCGCGGCCTGGGCGGCTTCGGCGAAGTTGCGCGCCATGGCCAGATCGTGCTGCGCGTTAACTTTGCCACCCTGCATGCCATGCACCAGATAGTATGCGGCTGTTACATCCTTGAGCGGGGCCTGCAGCGAGGCGCGCTCGAGCAGATCGCCTTTCGCCAGCTCGACCTGCGCCAGCCACTTGTGTCCCTGCAAGCGCGCCGGGTCGCGCACAAGACAGCGCACACGATAACCCGCCTCGAGCAGACGCGGCACGAGTCGTCCGCCCACGTAACCCGTCGCGCCGGTGACCAGGATCAGCTTATCGTTGGTCATGATCTTCATTATATAACCTGTGTGTTTTCATTGGTTGAACGCTTGTGTTGGCAGATCGTTAATCATTTAGCTGTGGTCTAACAACCCTTTAACCACAAAGGCACCAGGGCACGAAGTCACCAATTTAATAAGTCCGTGCCGAAGTAACTTGTTGTCGTTGTGTCCTGGCGGTAAGAATCCATTATTTTTGGATGGATCATCAGCATTTGAGAAAAAACATCCCGCAATCTGCGCGGGATGTTTTCTTTGAGAATAATCGGAAGTACGGCCGCGATCGCTACGGGGCCATCCTGGGCGGGAGCCACTTGGGGGAGGGATCCAGCTAAATTTGTTTAATATAGCGACCCCCTTTATGCACTTTTGCTTCCGCGGGACAGTGGTCCGGCGATTTCTTCAAATTATCAGCGCCAGAAGGCCGGCAGGTAGATACGGACCAGTACATCCACCGCCAATCCCACGAGGAACAACGTCCCGAAAGTTCGATTGTTCCAGAACGCGAGCGGCGCGAAGAACAACGGCCAGCCGCCCTGCCCATCTGGAAATTCCGCGGGACGTTCTTCCGGTTTCGGTTTTAGGAATGCAGGCAGCACCTGGCGCGTACGCGGGATGGCCAGCAGGACGATCAACATCAGCGGCGTAAAATAACGCGCCGCCACCAGGAGGATTACCAGGATATAAGGCAGGATCAGCATGCCGATCACCGCGTAGCGCGCCGCTTTTTCGCCGACCAGGACCGGAAGCGTATGGATCTTCTTTTCCCGATCGACGACAATTTTATCTATATGCTTTCCGAAGATGACGGTGGTCACGCCCAGGATATAAGGCAGGCTGGCCCACACGATGTTCCAGTCCCAGCGATGTGCCAGAGCATAATAACCGCCGCCGATCATCAACGGCCCCCACACGATAAAGACGGCCACTTCACCCATCGCAATATACTTGAGCGGCCAGCTATACAAAAGCAGGAAGAAAGCGCCCGCCCCGAGCAGCAGCCACATGCGCGGATCGAAGTTGTTATACCAGATCAGGTAGAGGCCGGCTGCCAATCCGAGCAGGCCGGTCATGATGAAATAGGTGAGGTGCTGGCGTTTTGTCATCAAGCCGTGGGCGAGTGGCTGCGGGCCATACATCGTGCGGTAGTAATTGTCCTGGTCCACGCCGAGGCTGAAATCGGTATAGTCGTTGAGCAGGTTGTTGGCTGCGTGTGCCATGCTCAAACCGAAAACCAAAACCAGCCAGGGGAGCAGTTGGAATGCGCCATCCCGCGCCGCAAAGAGTCCTGCCAGAACGGCCGAGATAAAGGTCATGATCAGCACCGCGGCGCGGGTCGAGATCAGCCACTTCGAGACAATATCCAATTTTTCCCACTCTTGTTTGGACACGTTGGGGATCACGTCCAGGGCCTTACGCCACATTTGCAGGTTCATATCGGCATGCTCCGGAGGTTGAGTGTCAGGTGTCAGGTTTCAGGTGTCAGGTTGATATCGCCCCGTTTGTCGATGGATATGATTTTATCATGCCCATCGAAGACATGATTGGCGATGCGCGGGTGGCTGCGCGGGGGAAACGTCAAGCAGGAAGAACTCTGCCACAGAGAACACAGAGTTCTCAGAGATTCTTCTCGGTGTTCTCTGTGGCTAAACTGCTCTTATCCGTGAAATCCGCCGAAGGATCCGTGGCCGGTACTTGAATGTATACTATGCGGATAGAATGAATCAATCCATTCGGCTTCCACAGGGTGAAATTCAGGAACAGCTCACGACCCGCCTGCCATTGCTATGGGTATCGCTAGCCTTTATCGGGGGGATCCTCTTCGCCAGCACGGTCAGCCTGTCGGCTTATATCTGGCTCACGCTTGCCGCGCTGATCCTGGGCGCGGTCCTGCTCCGTCGGCGTCTTCCCCTTCTCGCTTCCCTCCCAATTACCTACCCCCTAATTCCTTATTCCCTGCTCACTATCTGCCTGATCACATTCTTCCTTGGCGCGGCCCGCTACGAATCCAAGCAAGCTACTGCCACCCCGGACGACCTCCATTTTTACAACGACCGCGAATATGATCTACTCGTCACAGGCTGGCTGGCCGAGCCGCCGGATTATCGCGACACGTATACCAATCTGCGTATCCAGACCGAAGCCGTGGACACTGGCGATGGCGATTATCCGGTGGGCGGATTGGTGCTGGTGCGCGTCGGCAAGAATCAGACCTATCATTATGGTGACCGCCTGCGTTTACGCGGCCGGCTCGCCACGCCGCCCGAAGACGAGGAGTTTTCCTACCGCGATTACCTGGCGCGCGCAGGCATTCTCTCCTATATGCCGATCGCCGAACCGACAGTCCTCCCGGGCCGCGGTGGAAATTTCTTTCACCGCGCGCTGTACGCTCTCAAAGATAGATCGTTGGAAAATATCTATCGCTTATTCCCGGATCCTGAGTCCTCCTTGCTGGCGGGCATCCTGCTGGGCGTCGACACAGGCTTGACGCGCGAATTACAGGATGCCTTCAAGACCACCGGCACCGCGCACATCATCGCCATCTCGGGCTTCAACATCGCCATCATCGCCGGGATCTTTCTGAGCATGTTCAGCCGGGCGCTGGGTCCGCGGCGAGGGGCGATCGCGGCCATGCTCGGGATCGCGTTTTACACGTTGCTGGTGGGCGCAGACGCGGCGGTGGTACGCGCCGCCATCATGGGCGGCCTTTCGCTGCTGGCGCGCCAGGTGGGCCGTCGCAACCTGGGCCTGAACACATTGGCCTTCGTGGCATTCATCATGGCTTTCTTCATCAATCCACTGGTCATATGGGACGTCGGCTTTCAACTCTCGTTCTTCGCCACCCTCGGCCTGATCTTATATGCCGAACCCCTTACACAGTTCGCCGCCCGCCAACTGTCAACCACCAAGCTCCCACCCTCAACCCAAGAAACAATCCTCGCACCACTTTCCGATTTCTTTCTGCTGACCTTCGCCGCGCAGATCACCACCATCCCGATCATGGCCTACCATTTCCAGCGCATCTCGCTGGTCTCGTTGATCGCCAACCCGTTCATCCTGCCCGCGCAACCGGCGGTCATGATCCTGGGCGGGCTGGCCGTGCTGTTGAGCCTGATCCTTTTTCCACTCGGCCAGATCGCCGCCTGGATCGCCTGGCCGTTCGTGGTGTACACTATCCGCGTCGTGGAACTCTTCAACCGCGTCCCGCATGGGACAATTTTTCTGGGGGACTTCTCCGCCTGGTTCGCTGTGCTGTTTTACGCGGCGCTTCTGGGCGTGACCTTCAACTGGTCCCGTTTAAAAGACTTTTTCTCGTCTGCGACGGCGCGCGTTAAAAATCTGTCGCTTGCCACGGGCTTGACTGCATTATTTGTATTGACTCTGCTCACCTGGCGCGCCGCGAACAGCACACCGGATGGGAATCTGCACATTACATTCCTGGATGTGGGTTCGGCGGACGCGGTCCTGATCCAGACTCCCTCGGGCGGCGCGCTGCTGGTCAACGGCGGACCCAGCACCTCGCGCCTCTCCGAAGACCTCGGCCGCCGGCTGCCCTTTTTGGATCGCGGACTGGACTGGCTCGTGATCGCGTCCACGGATGAAGACGAGGTTTCGGCGCTCCCCCGCGTGCTTGAGCGTTATCCGCCTGAAAATGTTTTATGGAGCGGAAATGTGGAAGCCTCGTTCTCGTCGCGGCAACTGGACGTATGGCTGGCCGAGAGCGGCGTCCCCGTCCAGCGCGCGGAAACGGGACAACGCCTGGAGCTGGGCGACGGCGCGTTTATCGAGCTGCAGGCCGAGGGTCCGCGTGGAAGCGTGCTTCTCATCCAATGGAAAGACTTCCGCGCGCTGCTGCCGATCGGCGTGAGCGCGGATACGTTAGAGTCGTTGGAGTATGGGAATGCGATCGGGCCGGTGGACGTGCTGCTACTGGCCGACGCGGGCTATGCGCCTTCCAACCCGCCGGAATGGATCGAGAACCTGAACCCGAGCCTGACGATCCTGAGCGTGGCGGCGTGCGATGAATTCGGAATGCCGAGTGACGAGACGCTCGAAGCGCTGGGCGGATATACGCTGCTGCGTACCGATCGCAGCGGCTGGATCAGCGTGATCACGAATGGAAACGAGATGTGGGTGGAGGCCGAGAGGGAAACCCCGGTTGACTCGGATGCCATACTGAATGAAGATTGATCCAACACTGCCCACACGCCAATTTAGGATATTAAACGGCAGCCGCCCATAAGGAGTTATGCGGTCCGCATAACAATAGTTGGGGGTCAGAAAAAAAGTGCCGCTTCCTGGAATGCTGTTGGAGCAGCATTGAGGCAAACTAACTAATGACGATGTTAAAATCGTCAACTGGTGGAGTTACTATGAAAGGTTTTGTACAAAACATCGAAGGCATCACCGTCAAGAATGAAGAATTTCGCCGGGTGCTTTACACGGCTAGGAACTGTCAGCTCGTCGTCATGGCATTGAAACGTCGAAATTGACAGCACACGACAATAGCCAGCAGACTGGCGTTACACACCAAGGAGATCGATCATGAGCAAAAATAAGACGTCGCGTAATTTTGGAAAACACAAACAGGAAAAGGGGCCGGCTCCCAGCGCAGATTCACAACTGGCGAGCGGCGGCGAGCTGCATCAGATCGCTGGTGGAGAGCACCCCGCGCTCACCACCAACC
>CAYUUJ010000132.1:0-6298 GCA_964447845.1 uncultured Anaerolineaceae bacterium | reverse complement strand
TGAGGAATGCGGAATGATGAAAACATGATTCAAGAACCGGCATATAAAAGGGAGGGAATCTATGCCACACGATGCAGAGAATCTGCGCACAAGGACGAAGGTCCATGCGCTGCAAATTATTCGTTTGTACCGCGATTTACCAAATAGCGGTGAGGCGCAGGTAATTGGAAAACAAATCCTGCGAAGCGGAACATCGATCGGAGCACAATATCGAGAAGCCTGCCGGGCCAAATCTCCGGCCGACTTTATAAGCAAGATGGAAGGTAGTTTACAGGAATTGGACGAGACAGGATATTGGTTGGAATTGCTTCCGGAGAGCGGAATTATGGCCGCGGCTCGTCTAGCGAACATTCAGAAAGAGAATGGCGAACTGACGGCGATCTTTGTTACGTCGGTGCGAACTGCCAAGAAAAACAGGAACACACGATGAACCAGATTACTTTATTCATCATTCATCATTCTACATTTCGCATTTTGGAGCGACGATGCCTGTAAAAATACCTTCCACCCTTCCGGCGCGTGCCGTGCTTGAGAGCGAAAATGTATTCGTGATGGGCGAGGAGCGTGCCCGGGAGCAGGATATCCGACCTTTGAAAGTGGCGATCCTTAATCTCATGCCTACCAAGGTCACCACCGAGACGCAGCTCCTGCGCTTGCTGGGTAATTCCCCCCTTCAAGTGGAAGTGACTTTGCTGCATACCGCCACCTACGAATCAAAGAACACGGACAGTGAGCATTTGCTCCAGCACTATGTCACGTTCGAGGAGATCCAACGCGAGAAATTCGACGGGTTCATCATCACCGGCGCGCCGGTGGAACAACTGCCCTTTGAAGAAGTGGATTATTGGGAGGAATTAACGCACATCATAGACTGGGCCGAAGCCAATGTCGAATCGACTTTGTATGTCTGCTGGGGCGCACAAGCCGGTCTCTATCGCCGGTACGGGATCCCTAAATATGACCTGCCGCACAAGATGTTCGGTGTATTCGAACACCGCATCCTGTCCCCGACCGAAAACCTGTTGCGCGGCTTCGACGATATTTTCCTGGCCCCCCACTCCCGGCACACCGAGATCCGCCGGGCGGACATCGATAAAGTCAGCGATTTGCATATCCTGGCCGAGTCGGATCAGGCTGGTGTTTACATCCTGGCAACAAAAGACGGACGTCATATCTATGTGACCGGACATTCGGAATACGACCCGCTGACACTTAAGTCCGAATACGACCGGGATGTGAACAAGGGATTGCCGATCAACGTCCCGCAAAATTATTATCCTAAGAACGATCCATCCTTGCCCCCCAACGTGCGCTGGCGCGGGCATGCCAACCTGCTGTTTGCGAACTGGCTGAACTATTATGTCTACCAGGTGACACCGTTCGATATGAACCAGATCCCCCGTCGGGCAACCCCGACCAATTTTTAAAGAGCTTAACGCGAATGGCGCGAAAAGAGCGAATATCGCGAAAGCCTTTTGAGGATTTTCACGATATTCGTTTAATTCGCGCAATTCGCGTTTAAAAGACCCTCATTTCGTAGCACCCATCGGTCTCGAAATCGCCCTCAGCTTCCGAACCAATTTCTAAAGAGCTTGACGCGAATGGCGCGAACGGGGCGAATACCGCGAAAACCAATTGAATTCTTCGCGTAATTCGCATTTTTCGCGCCTTTCGCGTTTAAAAAAGCATTACCTTGGTGAAATAATAGGTCTCGGAATCGTCTTTCACCACTGCCCCCGAATTGTTTATTTACCTCACCAAACTTTTCAACGCCTCACGCAACACATCAACAGCTTTGAGATATTCATCTAGTGAAATATGCTCATCGGGGGTGTGATCGAAAGCTGAGTCGCCTGGGCCGTAAACCAGCGCGGGACATTTCCAGACCGGCGCCGCGATGTTCAAATCGGAAGTCCCTGTTTTATAGACAAAGCTAGGGGTGCCAGCTTGGCTTCGGATGGCGCTGAGAAAAGCGCGCACCAGCGGTGTGTTCTTCTCACATGCCCAAGCGGGTACGGCGTATCCCAGCCGTTCGACATTCTTATTCCCAGCTATCTCACTTAATTTTTCGTACCAATCGTCCGGCGAAACATCGACAGGCAGCCGCACGCCGACATTTAAGCGCGCCCATTGTTCGAAGGAGTCTGCACCTGAGTCCATTCCGCGCAGGGTCGGCAGGATCTTGTCGAAGAGGCGCTTTTTGTCTGAGTTGAATGATTCTGCAAAGGACTGGATGGCCAGCCACATTTCCACCGCTGCTTCACTTGCGGTCTGCTCGCCGCTGGCGGAGTGAGCTTGTTCACGTTTGACTGTGATGTTCGCCCAGGCGCTGCCCTTGTATCCCAAGGCGATCCGATCCCAGCGATTCGGTTCACCCACGATCGCAAACTCCGGCGAATATTGCTTGACCGCGTACAACGCGCCTTCAGAATCCCGCTCTTCCTCCACCGCGCCGATGACCACGAATTGCCAGCCCTCGATCGCCCCCACCTGCGCGACCGCGTCCGTAAAGCATGCCAAAGGACCCTTGGCATCCACTGAACCGCGCCCGAACAAAATATCACCGTCCACTCGAACCGGGATCTCACCGGGCACGGTGTCGATATGACCCAACAAGACTACTTGCCGGGGTCCCGGACCAATCTTGCCGACTGCGTTTCCCGCTTCATCGATAAAAGCTTCGTCATAGCCAAGAGCCTGCATGCGCGCCACCAGCCATTCGACGGCGGCGCGTTCCAGTCCTGATGGGCTGTATTGCGAAACCAGGCCGGTCAGCGTCTCAGCTTTCGACTGACTCATCGACCTGTTCTTTCGAAAGGACATCCGTAAGGACGGCGATCACGCGATCCAATTGTTCGTATGTGATGACCAAAGGTGGCAGCAGGCGTATGGTGGTCAAGCCTGCATTAAGCGCAATGACACGCTGCTCCAGCAATGCACGCAGATAAGGCGCCACTTTTTGTTTCAACTCGATGCCCACCAACAATCCCAGACCCCGCACTTCACGGATCAACGGCGATTTGATCGCACGGATCTTCTCGATCAGGTAGGCTCCTTTTTCCTGGGCTTGCTTCGGTAGATCATCTTCTTCGATCACCGATAATGCTGCGACGGCGGCCGCGCAAGAGAGCGGATTCCCACCAAACGTGGACCCGTGTAAACCCGGTGCCAGGTTCTGCACCGCCGGCCCGATCAAGACTGCGCCGATCGGGATACCACCTCCCAACGACTTGGCCACGCACAAAAGATCGGGCACGATGCCGTAATGCTGGTAGGCGAAGATCTTGCCCGTTCGCCCAAAGCCGGTCTGGACCTCGTCCATGATCAGCAAAGCGCCGCGCTCGGTACACAGCGCGCGTACGGATTCCATATATGATGGGTCGGCAGGGTAGACGCCGCCTTCACCCTGCACCGGCTCGAGCAATACAGCTGCTGTTTCCTTGGTGACCGCTTTCTCAAGGGCGTCAATATTGTTATAGGGGACATGGCTGTATCCGGGAACGAGCGGCTCGAAGGCTTCGCGATACTTCTTGTTCCAGGTCGCCGAGAGCGCGCCCATCGTACGACCATGAAAGCCGCGCATGGCAGCCACGATGCCTGTCCGCCCCGTGGAGAGGCGCGAGAATTTGATGGCCGCTTCGATCGATTCCGTTCCTGAATTACAGAAAAAGACCTTGTCCAGCCCGGGCGTGAGCGCGGTCAACTTTTCCATCAGGGCCGCGCGCTGGTCGTTCGGAAAGGTCTCAAAGAGCGTGATCAAAGTGGCAGCCTGTTTCGCGATGGCCGCGGCAACTTTCGGGTGCGCGTGACCTAGGTTTGCCACACCATGCCCGGAGGAACAATCCAGGTATTCGTTCCCGTCCACGTCCCACAACGAAACGCCCAGCCCGCGCACGATGGCAATGGGCTGTTTGAGATACAAGCCGGAAGTGTGTTGTGATTCAATCTCGAAAATATTCATTTTGCCTCTCACTCATTCGTATGCATTGCATAATGTTCTTGCAGGCTGCGATAACGCAGTTGTTTTTTTCGCACGGCCTGGATGGCGGACACAGCAGCGGCGGCGGCGGAGAGCGTTGTCAACAGCGGCACATTCATGCTGATGGCCGCGGATCGGATCTCAGCGCCATCCGAGTGGGCGTTCGGGCCGAGCGGGGTGTTGAGGATCAACTGCACGTCCCCACCGCGAATCAAGTCCACAGTATGCGGCGAACCGTCCGCGAATTTGTTGATCGTATCCACCGGCAGCCCGGCGGTACGGAAAAAGTCCGCGCTGCCGGCCGTGGCATACAATCGGAAGCCCAGGCGATGCATATCGCGTGCAAATTTCAACCCCGCGCTCTTGTCGTAATCATTGACGCTCACCAAAACCGCGCCGCCATCCGGTAATCCCGAGCCGGCCGCCAATTGCGACTTGGCGAATGCATGTCCGAAATGCGCGGCATGCCCCATCACCTCACCGGTCGAATGCATCTCAGGGCCAAGCAGGGCGCTCGAGCCGGGTAGTTTCTTGAACGGCAGGACTGCCTCTTTGACGAAAAATCCGTCCACGCGCGGCTCTTCGAGCACACCTAATTCCTTGAGTGATTTCCCTGCCATGACTTGCGCGGCGATGTACGCCATGTTCAGGCCGGTGGCTTTGCTTGCATACGGTACCGTGCGCGAGGCGCGCGGATTGACCTCCAACACGCACACCACCTCATCCTTGAGCGCGAATTGCACATTCATCAGACCGCGCACGCCCAGCGCAAGGCCGAGTTGCTCCGTATATTCGCGCATGATGCTCTGATGATAGGCGCTGACCTTGTAAGGCGGAAGCACACAGGCCGCATCACCGGAATGAACACCGGCCTCCTCAATATGTTGCATGATGGCACCGATCACCACCCGTTCGCCATCTGCCAGCGCATCCACGTCAATTTCGAATGCGTCTTCCATAAACCGGTCGATCAGTATCGGCTGGCCGGGCGCGGCTTCGATGGCTTTGTGGATGAAATCCGCCAGCTGATTTTCGCTCTGGACCAGGGCCATGGCGCGCCCCCCCAGCACGAACGAAGGACGCACCAACACGGGATATCCGATGGTATCCGCTACAGCACGCGCCTGGTCGAGAGAGCGAGCGATCCCGTTCTCTGGCTGAGGGATATCCAGCTCGGCCAATAATTTTGCGAATTCCTCACGATCCTCCGCCAGCTGGATGGCATGCGGCGATGTCCCGAGGATCTTAACCCCTGCCGCCTCCAGCCCGGCTGCCAGGTTGAGCGGCGTCTGCCCGCCAAACTGGACGATCACTCCGATCGGCTGTTCGCGATCCACAACATTCAAAACGTGCTCAAGTGTTAATGGCTCAAAATACAGCCGGTCTGCGGTGTCGTAATCGGTGGAAACCGTTTCCGGATTGCAGTTGTACATGATGGTCTCATAACCCATTTTTGAGAGCGCGAAGGCAGCCTGGCAGCAACAGTAATCGAATTCGATCCCCTGACCGATGCGATTCGGGCCGCCGCCCAGGATCAGGATTTTTTTCTTGTCAGAAGGGCGCGACTCGTCGTCCATTTCGTATGCGCTGTACAGATAGGGGGTCTGGGCTTCGAACTCCGCCGCACAGGTGTCCACGCGCTGGAAAGTGGGGAGCAAACTTAGTGATTTGCGTAATTCCCGAATGGACAATGATGAATGCTGAGTGCTGAATGATGAATTTTGAAGACGGGCGATTTCCGAATCTGAAAAACCCATCTGTTTTGCCTGATGCAGGATAGATTTACTTTTGGAATCATTATCATTCAATTGATATTCTGCAATTTGCATTCTGCACTCATCAATTGTTTGCATCTCAGCTAAAAACCACAGGTCATATCCACTCGCGAGGGAAATCTCCTCAAGCGGCAAACCTCCCCGGATGGCGCGGTAGACGCGGAAGAGCCGGTCCGCGGAGGGGACCTTTAGCGTGGCGACCGTTTCGGCAGCGGCAGGCAGGCTGAGGCTGGGTCCCGAACCGTCGAGCGCGTCCACGCCGATCTCCAGCGATTGGACGGCTTTGTTCAAAGCTTCGGCGAATGTGCACCCGAGTGCCATCACTTCACCAACCGATTTCATCTGCGGACCGAGCGTCGGCTCCACACCCGGAAACTTCTCGAATGCCCAACGCGGGATCTTGACCACCACATAATCGAGCGAGGGCTCGAAGGCAGCCTTGGTTTGTTTGGTGATGTCGTTGGTGATCTCGTCCAGGGTATAACCTACTGCCACCAGCGCGGCCAGCTTGGCGATCGGAAAGCCGGTGGCTTTGGAGGCCAGC
>CAYUUJ010000131.1:0-6347 GCA_964447845.1 uncultured Anaerolineaceae bacterium | reverse complement strand
GCTGGAGAGTAAGAATTACGTGGTGCAAACCCTTAATTTGCTGGCAGAAAACAGTATCCCTGAGGATGCACAGGCAATCGTGATCGGTGGACCGCTCAAACCTCTCAGCTATCTCGAGGTCACGCTCCTCAAAAAATACCTGGATGCCGGCGGTGGATTAGTGGTGATGCAGGATCCTCTGCCTTTGACCGATTTTGGCGATGAGATCGATCCTGTAGCTGATTATCTCGATTCAGCCTGGGCGATTCAATTGGACAATGACATCGTCATCGATCTGACGAACACAGGGCAGGAATTGTATGCAACCACGGCAACTTACAATCCCACCCATCCCATCACTCAAAATATGACTTTGGCCGCGATCCTGCCTCAGGCGCGCAGTCTCACCGTCGGTCAACCGACAGAGTCTGTCACCGCGACATCGTTGATCCAAACTTCGGAACAATCCTGGGGCGAAACAAATTTTGAAGACCTTTCAGGACAGGTCCAGTACGACGAGGGGCTCGACCAACCCGGACCGTTGAATTTGGCAGCTGCGTCAGAAAACCCAACAACGAATGGCCGCGTGGTTGTGTTCGGGAATTCTATCTTCGCCACCGATCAAGCCTTCGATGCATATGGTAACGGCGATATCTTCATCAACTCCGTGGACTGGGCCGCACAACAGGAAGACTTGATCCAGATTACTCCGCGCGAACCGATCCAACGCAGTTTCAACATTCCGTCTCAATTTCAATGGATCGCCATTCTATTGGGTTCGATCTTTATCCTGCCCGGGCTGGTGCTGGTGGCGGGATTTTCCTCCTGGCTTTCGCGGCGCAGGCGAGGCTAGCATGATCCGCAGGAACACATGGATCATATTGGCCCTGCTGGTGGCTTTGCTGGGATTTACGTTTTATTTCAACAACCGTAAAGCGCTCACAGCCATGGAAAACACACCCGCCCCGGAGACCGCTTTTGTCTTCACTGCAGAGGAAGGACAACCAGCCAGTATCAGGATAGTGGCCTCCACAGGCGAGATCGTCGAGTTAGCGCATGACGAACAGGGCAAATGGGTGTTGAAAGCTCCGATCGCGGCCGCGGCAGATCAGGGTCTTGCAGAATCGGCGGCCTCCCAGGTCTCCACCTTGCGTGTACTGGATGAGGTGGATCTTGAACCGGCTATGATCGGATTGGATCATCCGGCCTATACCTTTACGATCCGGTTCACCAGTGGCAAGGTCCATAAACTGGATATTGGCTCCCTGACTCCGACCCAGAGTGGTTACTACGTACGCGTTGACGGGAAAACGACGAAGATCGTCAGCGGGAGCGGTATCGACGCACTACTTGGATTACTGACATTCCCGCCTTACTTGGTGACTCCCACCCCTTCGCCGCTTCCCGCGTCGGAGACACCTGGTCCGGTTACCGAGGCCGCACCCTCCCCGACGCCTTAGTCGGCTACACGTAAAACAATACCGTTACAAAGCGTCAAATATACCTAAAACTATTGATTTTCGTATAAAAAAAGTGTATTCTGGATGAAAACCTAGACTTGGATGGAAGTATGGATGTAGAGAAAATACTCGTTGTGGATGAAGAAGAAGAATATCCTGCCATCGCCAGGCTGATCGAGCTTGGGCGGCAGAAATCATACGTCACGCTGGACGATATTTTGCATTTCTTCCCTGAAGCTGAACAGGACGTGGAACAGCTTGAGGAAGCCTTCTCTGCACTGCTCAGCGCGGGGATCCCCTTCGTGGAAGATGCCGCCTCCAGTGAACCGACCGAAGACGAACTCGCGGCTGTGGAAGGCACCGAGCCCGAGCCCGATATTTCCCTGGACGACTACCTCGCCAATATCGACACCGATGACACGATCGGCTTGTATCTCAAGGAAGTCAGCCGCGTGCCCTTGCTCACCGCTGACGAAGAGGTGGAGCTGGCACAGCGCATCGAACGCGGCCGGATGGCGCGCGAGGAGTTGGCGCACGGCATCGTAAGCCCGCGCCGTCGAATGGAACTGCGCAAATTGATCGAGGATGGCTGGGCGGGCCGTGAGCACCTGATCACAGCCAACTCACGCCTTGTGATCTCAGTCGCCAAAAAGTACATGGGACGCGGCGTACCCTTTCTTGATCTGATCCAGGAAGGCAATATCGGATTGATCCGTGCCACCAAGAAATTCGATTACCGCCGCGGTCATAAATTTTCCACTTATGCCACATGGTGGATCCGACAGGCCGTAACCCGTGCCATCGCCGACCAGGGCCGCACGATCCGCGTCCCCGTCCATATGGGTGACCAGATCAACAAGCTGCTACGCGTCCAGCATCAACTCACGCAGCGGCTTGGCCGGGAACCCAGCGTCGAGGAATTGGCTGTTGCGTTGGACGTGCCACCTAAAAAAGTGGAGAACATGATCCAGGTAGCCCGTCGCCCACTCTCGCTTGAGACGCCTACCGACGACGAGGAAGATTCCGTGCTCGGTGATTTCATCGAAGACGACGAAGCGCCCCCGCCGGATGACACCGCCACCTACAATCTGTTGCGTGAACATCTCGGCGAGGTCTTGAATGGCCTGCCGCCTCGCGAGGTACGGATCTTGCAGCTTCGCTATGGATTGCTGGATGGCCAGGCGTATACCCTCGAAGAAGTGGGACGCAAGATGGGGGTCACGCGTGAGCGCGTGCGCCAGATCGAGGCTCAAGCATTGAGCCGCCTACGACACCCGTCCATCCGCCGGAAACTGCGGGATTATCTGGGCGAGTAAAAATTTAGGTCAAAAAAGTAAAAGCGACGCCGATCGGCGTCGCTTTTTCGTTAGCCTGATTGGTCGTCAACGCTGCGTTTTTTTCGTTCATCATAGACCAGACAGGCAAGCATCGTGAGGGGCAGAATCCAGGCAAATCGCATGGCCGATTCTTGCAGCCAGAAAAATGCCAGCAACCATACATACGAAAGTGCCACGAACCAGCCCCTAATATCGATCAGCAGGAAAGTAATATAAGAGTACACTCCGAAGAAAGGAGTTGCGAGCGCCGAAACCAGCAGACCGGCCTCGAATCTTTTTCTTTGATCCTTTATCAGAAAAGGTACTGGGAGCAGGAAGATCCCGAATTTCCAGGTATCCATGCCTGCCAGGCGCCAGACATGGATCGGCAACCCTTTCAAGCTATTCGAGATCCAGGCCCCAGGCCATGTGACCCCGTATACTGCAAGGCTTGCCAGGAATACGACGAGTGGCACAACGAATAATTTCCATGAAATTTTGGGCGATTCCAACATAATGGCCATGAAGAGCGGCAAGGCGGTCAATTGAGGCTTGGTGAGTGCTAAAATGATACCCACCCCGCGCCAATATGGGTTTTTGGCGAACAAAAATAACACGATGCCGATACCGATCAGCACATCGATTTGTCCCAGCCAGACCTGGCCTAAAAAGGGGAAAGAGATCAAGAATAAGAATGGGTTAATCCCCGTAAAATAAGCCAGGAGCATGAATATCACAACGCAAAAGATCGTCCAGACCGGCCAGGCGAGCGGAAAATCGGGAAGCAGCCGCAGCGGAAACAAAAACCACTGAGCAAAGTAAGGTACGAACCCGCAATCTAAACAACCATACTCAAACGGGATGTAATAACGATACAGATCATCTCCCCCGGGAAGAAAGAAACTGGCGACGATCAAGCCGATGGATGCACCGACTGCCTGGGTCCAAGTCATCTTTTCACGGGAACCAAGCGCTCTGAGCCTGATCATGGATATTCAACTCTTTTATATTGCATAGTGAACATTCGTTACGATATTATCATATTCCCGATTTTCTAAAATTATGACAACCACCGATCAGCCAGCTAATCCTATATCTATGACTTCATCCGCGCAGCCTTTGAGAGTTTTACTGGGCTCCCTGACCTTTATTCTGGTGTTTTTCATTCTGACGCGCACGCCACAGGATGCAGACATGTGGTGGCATTTACGGGCTGGGCAGGAGATGGTGGAGCAGAAGACCATTTTACTCACCGATCAATTCAGCTACACGCGCGCCGGCGAACCATGGACGAATGCTTTTTGGCTTTCTGAAATCCTCTTCTACGGTCTGTATCGAAGCGGTGGGTTTTTCGCGATCAGCCTGTTTGTTTCGCTGGTCGGCGCGTCTACATTCCTGCTGATCTACCGGCGGCTTTCAGGTAATCCCTTCCTAAACAGTGCGGTGCTCCTGCTGGCTGCCATCACAGCCGCACCGATCTGGGGACCCAGACCACAACTCATCTCGTTCTTCTTGTTAGCCTGGTTGGACAAATGGCTCGTCGAACACGAAATGGGCAAAGACCGTCCTCTGTGGATACTTGTTCCGCTATTTGCATTGTGGGCAAACCTGCACGGAGGCTGGATTTGGGGTTTTCTACTGCTGCTTGCGCATGCAACAGGCTTGGTTTTCCACAAAGCGCTGAAAATACCTCTGCTCGAGGAAGGGAATGAACACGCCTGGAAAAATATAGGAAAAATGGTTTTGTGGACAGCCTTGGGGGCGTTGGCAATCGGCTTGAACCCGAACGGGCTCTCGCTATGGAAGCTGCCCTTTCTCACGATTGATGTCTCTTTGCAGATCCAGGAATGGTTATCCCCGGACTTCCACCGCATCGATTTCCAGCCTCTGCTCTGGATGGTATTCTTACTCCTGATCGCCGCGCGCTTTGGCGCCCCAGGCCCGGATTGGATCGCGCTCTTCAAAGTGATCGGATTTGCATATCTCACTTTTATCGCCCAGCGTAATATCGCCTTGTTCGCGATCGTGGCCGCCCCGGTATTGGCCGATTGGGGGAACGCAACGCTCGAAAAGGTCAAGGGATTTCGACCCTCCGGGATGTACGAATCGCTGAACCGCCCTCTGCCCGCCAGGGTTACCACCCTCATTAATGGATTTATCCTATTGCTGCTGTTCGCGTTCGCCCTTTTGCGGACTTTTTGGCTGACTACTCCAGAAAAAATCAACGCCGGAGTCCCGGCATCAGCCGTGCAATGGATCAAGGAAAACCAACCTGGTCAACGACTCTTCAACTCCTATAACTGGGGTGGATACTTGATCTGGACTCTGCCTGAATATCCCGTATTCATCGATGGCCGCGCGGACCTATATGGCAAAGAATTGATCATCCAATGGCGGGAGATAGCAAGTGGAAAAGAAAGCAGCCTGGCTCTGCTCGACCAGTGGAAAATAAACCTGATCTTACTGGAGCCGGACTGGCCCCTCATTGAAAAGTTACCGTCTTACGGTTGGGAATTACTCTACGTCGATGAAAAGTCGGTCGTGTACGGACGTTGACTATGCATAATTAAATTGCCGCATCGACCACAGTAAAGGTATTCTATAGAGTGGGTGATTTATGAGCCGCATAAACTCAAGATCTCGCCGAACATCCAGCCTGGATGCGGCCTTGAACTTGTCTATTAAAGTGAGAGCATTCAATTACACAAAATTAGGTCGCATTCCATGAAGAAATTTTTTCTCTCCCTTCTTTTTTTGGTTTGGCTGGCATCGATCCTAACCATATTTTTTGTAGTCCAGAAACCAGATTTTCTAATGGTCCTGGCGGGATTAAAGAATTTACTCTTCATTATTCTGATTCCATTTTGGATGACCGCTCTGGCGGCTTGTCTCGGCTCCTATTTGCTGCCAAACGCAGACCCAACGGAACGGCTGATTCTTGGAGGAGGCCTGGGGCTGGGAATTTTTGGGCTGGCAGGTTTCGGGCTTGCTTATGTAGGATGGGCGGAGGCGCCCATCTTATGGATAGTTCTCCTAACCACAACCGTGTTTTTAATTTTCACGGGCCAACTAAGACAGGTTTGGAACGACACCCAAAATATTGCCCATGAACTAAGTGTCAGTGCAGGCAAGGTTGCCTCCTGGATTCCAATTTGCGTGGGTGTTGCTATCGTTCTTGCTTTTATATTAAGTCTTGCGCCGCCCGTTGAAGATTTCGATGCCCTTTTGTATCATCTCACAGTTCCAACCTGGTGGTTGCGAGATGGCGGCCTGGCCCATGTTTCCATGCCGCATTACTGGTATCCACACATCGTTGAAGGAAGCTTCATTTGGCCTATCGCGTTGGGCTTCGATACTTCCACCCATCTCATCCATTTCACCTGGCTGCTCCTGACGATGTTTCTTTTATGGCATTGGGCACGGCAGCTATGGCAAGACTCGATCGCTTGGGATGCCGTGTTGATCGTATTAACCATGCCCTCTCTGCTATGGCTGGCAGCGTGGGCGTATACCGATTACGCGCTCACCTTTACAGGCCTCGCCACCTTGTATGCCTTATGGAAATGGCGAGGCTCGCGCCTCACCAGCTGGC